>NZ_BCBD01000034.1:0-41971 GCF_001320345.1 Pseudomonas sp. NBRC 111127
GTCGAGTGGGGCATGGCTGCAAACCGTGCTTGGATGCAGCTGAATAAAAAGAACAATGGGGGAGCGGCTGGATGAACACTTTGAGATCAATGTCGATCAGCCAACGCCTGTGGCTGATCCTGGTGGTGGCGGTGGCCATGCTGGTGGTGCTGGGGCTGCTGATGCTGCGCCAGATCCACGGCGACCTGTACCAGGCCAAGGCCGAAAAGACCCGCCATGTGGTGCAAACCGCTGCTGGGGTACTGGCCTATTACCAAGGGCTGGAGGCAGCCGGCACGCTCAGCCGTGAAGCCGCCCAGCAGCAAGCGCTGCAAGTTGTCCGGGGGCTGCGCTACGACCACGACGATTATTTCTGGATCAACGACCTGGGGCCGAAGATGATCATGCATCCGACCAACCCCAAGCTCGACGGCCAGGACCTGTCAGCCATCCGCGACCCCGACGGCTTTGCCGTGTTCAATGAGATGGTCGCCCTGGCGCGCCAGCACGACGCGGGCCCGGTCAACTACCGCTGGCCCAAGCCCGGGGCGAGCGAGCCGGTGGCCAAGACCTCCTACATACAGCTGTTCAAGCCATGGGGCTGGATCATCGGGTCGGGCGTGTACGTCGATGACGTGCAGGCCGAATTCGCCCGCCAGTTGCGCGATGCCTCGCTGGTTGGCCTGGGCATTGCCCTGCTGATGGCGCTGGTGGTGATGCTGATCGCCCGCAGCATTGCCCGCCCCCTTCAGGAAGCGGTGCAGGCCATGGGCAACATCGCCAGTGGTGAAAGTGACCTGACCCGGCGCCTGGACACCCATGGTCGCGACGAAATCACCCGCCTTGGTGAACACTTCAACCGCTTCAATGGCAAGCTGCAGGGCGTGGTCGGCCAATTGCAAGGGGCCGCCCATGCGCTGGCCCAGTCGGCCGGGCACGTGGGTGACAATGCCGGTGCCGCCGAGCAGCGCAGTGCCCAGCAGTCGTTGCAGATGGACCAGGTGGCTACCGCCGTGAACGAAGTGACCTACGCCGTGCAGGACGTGGCCAAGACGGCCGAACAGGCTGCCGGGGAAATGCACAGCGCCCAACTGCAGGTCACGCAGGGCCAGCAAGCCATCCACGGCAGCCTGGCGCAGATCGACCGGCTGTCCCTGACCATCGACCAGGCTGTGCAAGTGATCCGCGACCTAGCCGGGCACAGCACGCGCATCGGCGGCGTGCTCGACGTGATCCGTTCGATTGCCGAGCAAACCAACCTGCTGGCGCTGAACGCCGCCATCGAGGCGGCCCGGGCCGGGGAGCAAGGCCGCGGCTTTGCCGTGGTCGCCGACGAGGTGCGCCTGCTGGCACAGCGCACCGCGCAGTCCACGGCCGAGATCCATACCATGATCGAGCACCTGCAAAGCCAGTCGGACGCCGCTGTGCGGGCAATCGACACCAGCAGCGAGGCCTCGCGCCAGACCGTCGAACAGGCCCGCGAGGCCGGCGCCAGCCTGGACGCCATCAACCAGGCGCTGAACAACCTCACCGCCTTGAATGCGTCCATTGCCAGTGCCACCCTGCAGCAGGCGCATGTGGTCGAAGAGATCAACCGCAACGTACTGGACACTGCCGGGCTGTCCCAGCAAACCGCCGATGCGGCGCGCCAGTCCAGCGATGCGGGGGTGGCCTTGGGCCAGTTGAGTGAAGAACTGGAGCAGTTACTGCGCCAGTTCCGCGTGTAGTACGGGCTGCCGGCGGGCGCGGCTACACCTTCGCCCGCCGAACAGCTACAATCGCGCCCCTTCCCCGCAGCCTCCAAGGATCGCCGATGTCCGGCCTTGAACTCATCGCCGCCGTCCTCGGCGTCATCGCTGTCTGGCTCACGGTCAAGCAGAACGCTTGGTGCTGGCCGATCGGCCTGGTCATGGTGCTGATCTATGGCTGGCTGTTCTATGAGGTGAAGCTGTATTCGGGCATGTTGCTGCAACTGGCCTACGCCCTCCTGCAACTGTACGGCTGGTGGCAATGGCAACGCCCCGACCGCGCTGAAGACGCCCGCCAGGTCTCGCGCTTGCAAGGCCCGGCGCTATTTGCTGGCCTGGCCGTCGGGGTGCTGCTGAGTGCCGCACTGGGCGCGGCCATGGCCCACTGGACCGACGCCGCCATGCCGTGGCTGGACGCGACCCTGACCGGCTTCAGCCTGGTGGCACAACTGTGGATGGCGCAAAAGCGCCTGCAATGCTGGGCCCTCTGGGTGGTGGTCGACACCCTCTATGTCGGCCTGTACCTGCACCAGCAGCTGTATTTCACGGCAGGCTTGTTCGCCGTTTTGACCCTCATAGCCGTACGCGGCTGGCTGGAATGGCGGCGCGACCCGGCATTGGTGCAGCCATGAGCGCGGTGCAGGCGACGAAAGTACTGGTGCTGTGCGGCCCCGAGTCCAGCGGCAAAAGCTGGCTCAGCGGGGTGATCCAGGCGCATTTTGGCGGTTTGGTGGTGGCCGAATACGTGCGTCACTTCATCGAGCAGGAGCGCCGCGATACCTGCTACGCCGATATCCCCAGCATTGCCCGTGGCCAACTGGCATGGGAAGACCAGGCCCGCGAGCAGGCGCCCCCCTTGCTGATCCTCGACACCCACCTGCTCAGCAACATGCTCTGGAGCCAAACGCTGTTCGGCGACTGCCCGGCCTGGCTGGAACAGGCCCTGCTCGCCCGGCATTACGACCTGCATCTTTTGCTAAGCCCACAAGGCGTGGAATGGGTCGCCGACGGCCAGCGCAGCCAGCCGGACGTGCGCGATCGACAACGCTTTTTCGAAGACAGCCGGGCCTGGTTGCAGCAGCATGGCCAGCCCCACCAGATAATTGAAGGGAGTTGGCCACAGCGCCAGTTGCTGGCCCTGGAAGCGGTGGCTAGGCTCCTTGATAGCGATAAGCCAGCCTGCCCTGCCGAGTGTTAAGCCACTGACACAGCCCCCTGCGGTACAACCCCCGAAACCAGGCGGCTGCTCCCACTAGCAGGGTGAGTGTCAAGCGGGTGAAACACCGCTGCGAAATCCCCCTTCAGTCGACGCCACAGCAGGCCCGCCCGGCCATGCCGGTGTGCAACTGTTTCACGGCTGACACACCACACCCCACCTGCGTCTTAGCTGTCATCGCCAAGCGCCTGATTTTCATACCAATTCAAAAAGCGGCACACCTTCTGCTCTGTCCTTCGCATCGCTGATCAGGCCCAGCGCTCAAAGAAGGAAGTGCCGTCGTGAGGAAAACAGCCAACCACCTTTATCACGCCTTGCTGATGGGCTGCGTACTGGGGTCACTGAGCCTGACGGCGCAGGCCGACAAGGGGATCATCACCATCACCCGCGACGTGCAGGTGCGCAACGCAACCGTTCCCCCCCTGCGGCCCGATCCCAATCCGACCACGGTCAACGCCAACCCCTCTGCCTATGTGCTCAAGCAGACCAACGAGCTGAGCGACGGCGACTTCGCCGCCATCAGCAGCGGCGCTGGCATCAGCAACATGATCACCCAGCAGACCAACAACCTGGGCGGCAACCTCGGCAACCAGAACCAGTTGCCCAACCTGGCCGGCGGCCGCGGTACCGGTGGTTCCGGTAACGGCATCGCCAACATGGTCAACTCCAGCGTGCAACGTGGCCTGGCGCCGCTGCAAATCCTGACCGGCGGGGGCAAGTGAGATGAAGTACATGCTGCTGATGCTGGCTGCGGTGTGCAGTGCGCCCGCCTTCGCCCAGTCCCCCGTTCCGGTCATCAACAACGCTGACATCGACAGTTCCGGCAGCCGCTACCAGGGCAACCTCAGCGTCAACCAGGCCGCCGGGGACCAGCAGCAGCAGGCCAATGCCCGCGCCATCGCCGTTGGCCCCGAGGCCAGCGCCAGCACCCAGATCCGCCAACAGCTCAACACCCCCGCCGACCCGAGGATGGACGCCCGCGCGACCATTCAGGGCAACGCTTTCAGTAACGGCAGCGGCGCCCTGGGGGTGAACCAGAGTGCAGGCGCCAACACCCAGCAAGCCAATGCCATGCGCATCAGCATTGGCGCACAACCGCAAAGCATCGACGACAGCGTCCTCATGCAACAGAACGTGACGCTGCTCAACAACTCCGGAGCAACGGATATCCCAGCCGGCTATCGCCAGGTCACCACCAGTGACCAGGCCTTCACCGGTAGCCGTGGGGTGATCCAGTTGAACCAGAGTGCCGGGGTGGGAAACCGCATGGCCAACACCTTGAGCATCCGGGTCGCGGACTGACCCTTTCAGTTAAGAACGACACTTAACCTACTAGAGTACGGAGAATCACCATGAAACCCTCGATGGCAATCAAGCCTCTGGTTTTCGCAATTGCTGCGGTCATGGCTGTTGCTGTACAAGCTGGGCAAAACGACCGGCGCGGTGACTACCATAATGGCAACAATCATGGCCAGTACACGCCTCCTGCCACCAAGATCCCGGTGTATGCAACCGCCAATGCCTGGGACACTCAAACCAGTACCAACAACCGCATCACCAATCAAGGCACCATCAACGAAGCCGAGATGAGCGACTCGGGCACCGGCTCCAGCGGCAACGTCGGCATCAACGTCGCGGCCGGTAACGGCAACCAGCAGGACAACGCTGCAGCCATCGCCAACGCCGGCTCCGAATCGAGCCTGGACAACAGCTTCGTGTTCGGCATGGCCAACGCCACGGCCGACGTGGTGCAAACCAGCCGCAGCAACCGGGTAGACAACTACTCGACGCAATCGTCGGCGCTGATGAGCGGCTCGGCCAGCGGGGCTGAAGGCAACATCGGCATCAACGTGGCCGGTGGCGACCTCAACCAGCAGAAAAACACCATGGCCATCGCCAACACCGGCGCCCCATTGGGCAACGCCACGGCGACCGCCTCCGCCAACCAGTCCGGCCCAGGCCTGACGGTGAACAACAGCGCCGACCGCACCTACCGGGTAGACACGCTGACCTTCACCACGTCGGCCAGCGGGTCGAGCTCGCGTGACGGCACCTTCAACTCGAGCGATGACCGCAGCGCGTCGTCGAGCTTCAGCGTAGCCGGCTCGCAAAGCGCCAGCAACAGCGGCTCCAGCGGCTGGAACTCCAGCGGTTCGAGCAGCGCCAACGCCAGTGGCTCCAACAGTGCCAGCGCCAGCGGTTCCAACAGCTGGGGCATGAACGGTTCGGCCAGCGGTTCCAACAGCTCGTCCAGCAGTGCCAGCCTGAACGCCAGCCTGGCTGCAGCAGCCGACGCGACCCGCACGGTCACCACCGACGACGGCCGCCGCGAACGCTCGCGCACCAGCAGCTTCGATGGTTCGCTGAACGCCTCGCTGAACGCCTCGATCGACAAGTCGCACGAAAGTGCCTATGACTCGTCCTTCGAGAAGGCATTCGACTCGAACTACGACAAGTCGCACCAGTCCTCCTACGACAAGTCGCGCGATTCTTCGTACACCAAGTCTCATGACTCCTCGTACGAAAATGCTTCCGCCTCTGACTTCTCCAAGTCTGGCGAGCAATCGCATCAGTCCTCCAACGACGTCGCCAAGAGCTACAGCGAAAGCAGTGCTTACGACTTGAGCAATACCGTGTCCTTCCAAGTGCTGACCCCGACCGGCTGGGCCAACCCTGTTACCAACACTGCAACCCTTAGCGGTTCGGTCAACGGTGGCAGCGGCAACCTGGGCGTGAACGTGGCCGCCGGTGTAGGCAACCAGCAGAGCAACTCGCTGGCCATCTCCAACACCTCGTTCTAACGCTGCAATCAAGGCCCCCTTCGGGGGGCCTTTCTTCAACAGAACAAGAAGGCATCCGATCATGCGCATTATCGCCTTGGCGTTTTTGCTGTGCCTGGCCAGCGTGAGCGAAGCTGCACAAATGCCGCTGGCGGTATTGCCGGGCGGCGCCGTGGTGTTCAAACCCCTGCAAAGCGTGCGCGAGCGCAAGTTCGCCGACCTGGTGCAACAGAAAACCGACTTCAGCTGCGGTGCTGCTGCCCTGGCCACCATCCTGCGCCAGGCCTACTGGCTGGATGTGGACGAACACCAGATCATCGAAGGCATGCTGGCCCACGCCGACCAGGACCTGGTCCGCACCCAGGGCTTTTCGATGCTCGACATGAAGCGCTACGTGGAAAGCCTGGGCATGCGTGCCCGCGGCTACCGTGTAGCGCCCGATACCCTGCACAGCGTGCGCATTCCGGTGGTGGTGTTGATGGATGTGCGTGGCTACAAGCACTTCGTGGTCATGCAGAAAGTCGACAAGGGCTGGGTGTATGTCGGTGACCCGGTGCTGGGCCACAGGCGCTACAAGGTAGACGACTTCCTCAAGGGCTGGAACGGCATCATCTTCGCCGTGATCGGCCAGGGTTATGACAAGAACAATGTCTTGCTCGACCCGCCTCTGCCGCTGACCGCCAAGGGTCGAGTGAACAACTTCACCCCGGTGCAGGACGCGGAGCTGCTGGACTTTGGCTTCATCAAAAGCGACTTCTTCTAACGATACGTCCAATGATAAGGAGCATGACGCTCCCGGGAGCCCGCTATGAACAACCCCTTCCTGCTGGCATTGGCCTGCCTGGCTGCCAGCCTGCCGGTTCATGCAGAAACGTTCAAACCCATCGAACTGAAGGACCAGGAACTGGCAACTTTGCGTGGTCGCTACGTGATGCCGGGGCGCATCGTGAGCTTCGGCATCGTCATGAGCAGCACCTGGCAAAATGCCAAAGGCGACGTGATTGGCGCCAGCAGCAGCCTGCAGGTGCAAGCGTCGACAATCAAGCCACAATTCTACGTGTCGACGATCAATGAAAAAGGCACCGGCAGCGCGGCTGGGGCGGCCGCTGCGCCCGGAACCGGCAGCGTGACCGGCGGTGCCGGGCTGGCCACCAGCGAGGGCGTCACCCAGGTAGTGCGCGCCGCCGGTGATAACAACGGCGCATACAACAACGTCGACATCAACGTCACCAAGGCCAACCAGGCACCGGTGGTGCAACAGCAGGGCCAGGCGCTGGCCGCAGGCCAGACCGTGAACGCAGAAAACGGCGCCGGTTCGCTGAGTGTCTCGGCCAGCGGCGTGGGCGTGCAGCTGAACATCAACGCCAGCAACAACCAGGGTAGCAGCATGCAACGCCTGGCCCAGGGCGGCCTGATGCAGAACACCACGCTGCTGGGCAACGGCAACCTGGTCAGCAATGTCACCTCCCTCAATGTGGTCATGCGCGAGAGCGTGCCGACAGCGGCTTCGCTCAATGGCAGCCTCGATCAGCTCAAAGGCCTTCGCACTTTCGGATACTGATCTACGCTCAGTCTCATCAAAAGTAGTTGGAAGGGACGGCAACTCCATGCACCGATCTTTTACGCTCAAGGCTTTTGTTTGTCTGACTACCCTGGCCCCGGCCACATTGCTGTATGCCGCTGCCGACCCGCAGGTCGAGGCACTGAAGCAGGAACTGACCGAACTCAAGCGCCGGTATGAGGCCCAGCAGCAAGCGTTGATGGTGCTGGAACAACGCGTGCGCCAGGTTGAAGAAGCCCCGGCGGCGGCCCCACCCAAACGCCTGGTCAAGTCGCCTGCCGAAGGCGTGAAGGGTGGCCAGACGGTAGCGTCCGGCGCCCCTGGCACCACCGGCAGTTCCTATGGCCAGGCCCTGACTGCCGACTCGGAGCCGGCGCAGAGCGTGTCCAACCTGTATGACGAGGCCAGCGGCTTCTTCGGTGGCGGCAAGTTCAGCTTCGAGACCGGCCTGACCTATACCCACTACGACACCCGTGCACTGACCCTCAACGGGTTCCTGGCGCTGGACTCGATTTTCCTGGGCAGCATCAACCTCGACCGCATCAAAGCCGACAACTGGACCTTGGACATGACCGCGCGCTACAACCTGGCGCAACGTTGGCAGTTCGACATCAACGTGCCGGTGGTGTACCGCGAATCCACCTACTCGTCCGGCGGTGCCGGCGGCTCGGGCGCGGCCACCTCCGATGCCACCGTCACGCGTGACCCGGAAATCGGCGATATCAACGTTGGCGTGGCCTACAAGTTCCTCGACGAAGACGAAACCTGGCCGGATGCCGTGGCCACCCTGCGGGTCAAGGCGCCGACCGGCAAGGACCCCTATGGCATCAAGCTGCGCGAGGTGGACGGCAACAACAACCTGGCGGTACCGGACAGCCTGCCGACGGGCAACGGCGTGTGGTCGATCACCCCAGGCATCTCGCTGGTCAAGACCTTTGACCCGGCCGTGCTGTTCGGCAGCCTGTCCTACACCTACAACATGCAGGACTCGTTCAGCGACATCAGCCCGCAGGTCAACAGCAAGGTGCCGGGCGACGTCAAGCTTGGCGACTCCTGGCAAATCGGCGGGGGCATCGCGTTCGCGCTCAACGAGAAGATGAGCATGTCGTTCTCGGTGTCGGACCAGTTTGCCCGCAAGAGCAAGATCAAACCGGATGGCGGTGACTGGCAGTCGATTTCCAACAGTGACTACAACGCGGCCAACTTCAATATCGGCCTGACCTTCGCCGCCAGCAACAACCTCACCATCGTGCCCAACTTGTCCATCGGACTGACCGACGACGCCCCGGACTTTTCCTTCAGCCTGAAATTCCCCTACTACTTCTGAACCTCGCCATCAGCCAGGCCCGCGACTACGGGCCCGGCTTTTGGTAACCACCCTTGTAGCGCCCGCCTTCCCGCCCGCCCGCCTGTTATCATTCAGCACAGTTTCATGACGATTCAATGGCAAAAGGGAAGTTTTTGTGAAGAACCTGTCCGACCACCCACAGGCCCGGTTTGCCGCTCTGGCAGGCCTGCTGTTGGTGATCCCACTGGGTGCGCGCGCAATGCTGGGTTGGTCCAACCCACTGGGTTACCTGTCAGACCTCGCCCTTGGCAGCCTGCTGCTGTTACTGCTGCAGCGCCGCCCGTGGTGGCTGGCGCTGCCGGTGTTGCTGGCCTGGGCGGCCCTGTGGGTCGCCTCGGCCGAACTGGTCAGCGCGGTGGGCCGCTTGCCAACCAGCGCCGACCTGGCCTACCTGGCCGACCCGCAGTTCATGGAAAACTCCACCGGCGGCGGCCTGGCCCATGCCTGGCTGCCCTGGCTGATGGGTGGCGGCCTGCTGGCCTGGCTGGTGCTTGCCTGGCGCGGCCGTGCGCAGCGCGTCCGGGCGCTGCCGCACAAGGCCTGGGCCATCCCGGTCGTGCTGTTCGGCGCCCACTGGGGCAGCCAGCAACTGGCCCCTTCCGATGCCGACCAATGGCGGCAATACAACCTGGGCCATCAGTTGCTGTCTGCCGGGGTGGGCCAGGTACAGCGCCAGGCCGATGAGTGGCTGGGCACTTCCAAGCCCTTCACCCCCCTGCCCAGCACCGGCCTGACGCAATCCGACCTGCACGGGCAACGCCTGCTGGACGGCCCGGGCCGTGCGCGCAATTTGCTGGTGATCACCCTGGAAGGCATCCCCGGCGCTTACCTGCGGCCCAACCGTCAGGCGTTGAACAGCCCCTTCGACGAAGAGCTCATGCCCAAGCTCAGCAGGTGGGCCGAGCGCGGCATGAATACCCCGGACTACGTACTGCACACCCACCAGACCATTCGTGGGCTGTACGCCATGCTGTGTGGCGACTACGACAAGCTGGCCAACGGCACCCCCAAGGGCGTTGAGCTGCTGACCCAGAACGAACGTAACCAGGCCTGCCTGCCGGCGCAGTTGCGCCAGGCCGGGTTCACCACCCATTACCTCCAAGGTGCGGGCCTGCGCTTCATGGCCAAGGACCGCATCATGCCGCATGTCGGTTTCGAGGCTGTACATGGCCTGGAGTGGTTTGCCAACAAGAACTACCTGGACTTCCCCTGGGGCAAGGATGACCGCGCGTTCTTCGAGGGCGCATTGAGCTACGTGGGCCATTTGCAGCAGCAGGACAAACCCTGGATGCTCACGTTGCTGACCGTCGGTACCCACCAGCCCTATTCCGCGCCGGCCGAGTACCTCGAACGGTTCGACACGCCGAAACAGGCGGCAGTGGCCTACCTGGACGACGCGGTTGCGGCGTTCCTCGACAGCCTCGAACGCCAGGGGGTACTCAAGGACACGCTGGTGGTGCTGACCTCCGACGAGTCGCATGGCATCGACGGTGTGCGCCTGGCGTCCTCCTGGGGGTTCAACCTGACCCTGGCCCCGGAGCAGGCCCAATTGCCACGGCTCAAGCAAGGGACTTATGGCCACATCGACCTTGCCGCTTCACTGCTCGACTACTTCTCGCTGCCGATCCCCATGGCCCTGGGCGGTCGCTCGCTGTACCGCGACTACGACACCGGCCGCGAAATGATCGCCTACACCAACGGCATGCTGCGCTACCACAACGGCCAAGGGGTGTTTACCGAGTGCGATTTTCAACAACGTTGCCGGCGCTACGCCAGTGAGGGCTTCATTGCCGGGCAGGCCCGCTACCTTGGCAGCGGCGATAACCTGCTCGGGCAGCAGATCGGTGCCCTGGCCGGCGTGCTCGACCAGTCGCTGCTGCAGACGCCGCTGAACCTGCGCTACCAGTTTGGCGGCCCTGCGCCGATCAGGCTGCGCAAACGCATTCAGGATGATTGGGCCGACAACCTGATCGGTGCCCAGTACCTGGAAATGCCAGGGGGCTCGCGTACCCGGGTACGCATCAAGGTCCGCTCGCTGGACCCAAGGCACGTGGCCTATATCCAGCTCAAGGCCAAGCAACTGGAACAGGACGTACCGCTGGGCCTGCCTGCCGAGGTGCAAGTCACCACCGATCAGCCACTGGAGATGGACTTCCGCTTCGACAACCCGACCGATCGCAAGGCGTTTTCCTTCCACTTGCTGGGTTATGGCGGCGGCCAGGTGGAAGTCAGCGACTTCAGCGTGATAACCGCGCTGCCTGGCGATGAAGAGGCAGCCGAGGAACTGGGTGACGAGCCTATCGCCCATTCTGGCTGAATAGGCGACAGCTCAGCGGTGCGTGGCACCGCCTACGCCGCTGTGCGCGGCGGTTTAACCGCGCACACCCAGCATTCCGCGTTCGACAATGAAATCGATCACTGCCTGCAGCCCCTCGCCTTTCTTCAGGTTGCTGAAGGTCCATGGGCGCTGTGGGCGCATGCGCTGGGTATCGCGCTCCATCACCTCCAGCGAAGCCCCCACATACGGTGCCAGGTCTGTCTTGTTGATCACCAGGAAGTCGGACTTGGTGATGCCCGGGCCCCCCTTGCGCGGAATCTTCTCGCCCTCGGCTACGTCGATCACGTAGATGGTCAGGTCGGCCAGCTCCGGGCTGAATGTGGCGCTGAGGTTGTCACCGCCGCTTTCCACGAAAATGACTTCGAGGTTGCCGAACTTGCGCGCCAGCGCCTCGACCGCCGCCAGGTTCATGGAGGCGTCTTCGCGAATCGCCGTGTGCGGGCAGCCGCCGGTTTCCACCCCGACGATGCGCTCCGGCTCCAGCGCGCCGGCTTCGGTGAGGATGCGCTGGTCTTCCTTGGTGTAGATGTCGTTGGTGACCACGGCAATCTGGTAGTGATCGCGCATGGCTTTGCACAGGGCTTCGAGCAGTGCGGTCTTGCCGGAGCCGACCGGGCCGCCGACACCGACGCGCAGGGGTTGTTGATAGCTATGCATGCAGGCAGTCCTCAGGAACGGAACAAACGGGTGTATTGGGTTTCGTGACGCGATGAGGCAATGGCCAGCAATGGCAGGCCACCCCCGAGCTGGTCGTCGCCCAGGGTCAGGGCCTGGTCGATGGCCGCGGGCAAATCGGCGGCGAGATCACGCAGCAGGGTCTGGGCCGCCTGCTGGCCGAACGGCACCAGCTTGACGCCGGCCATGACCGCGCCCTCCAGCCAGGTAAAGCCATGCCCCAGGGCCAGTTGGCGCAAGGGGATGGCCCAGTGCACAGCCAACCAGGCCATGCCGCCCAACTGGGTCAGCTCGAGGCTGGTACGCCACGCCGGCGCCTGGCCCAGCTGCCAACCGTCGAGTAGCCGTGCCAGGGCCGCCCCGCGCTGTTGTTCTTCCAGGCGCAGCTCGGCGGTTTCACGGTTGGCCAGCAAAAAGCGGCTCCAATGAGCGAAGGCTCGCGCATCCTCGGCCTGGCAGGCCTGGTACAAGCGGGCGAGCACCGGCCAGTCCAGGCCGACCAGGGTGTCGTGCAACTGCTCACGCTGCCACGCAGTGAACCCGTGCACATCCCTTACCCAGCCCGCCTCCACGGCCCACTCCAGGCCCTGTGAATAGGTGAAGCCACCTACCGGCAGGCCTGGGCTGGCCAGTTGCAGCAGGCGCAGCAACGCCAGATCGCTGTCCATCAGCCGGCCAGTACCAGCGCGGCGCCGGCCAGCAGGCCACCGCCGAAAGCTTTTTGCAGGCCAGCATGGCGGCGCAGCAGGCAACCGACCGCAAAGCCGGCGGCCAGCAACAGCCCGCTGACCGTGACAAAGCCGGCGCTGAACTGCCAGAACGCGCTTGGCGTGGCCTCGACGCCATGCGCCCAGCCATGGAACAGCGCGAACACCGGCATCGCCAAGGCCAGCAGCTGTTGCCGGCCAGGCAGCAGCACGGCACCCGCGGCCACCAGCAGCGACACAGCGATCAGCGTTTCCATGCCCAGCACGTCCCCGAACAGATGCCCACATACCGCCCCGCCGAACATCGCGGCCAGGGTCGCCAGTGGCAAGGTCAGGTTGCGCCGGGTCAGCGCCGCCAGTACGCCGGTGCCCAGCAGCATCAGCAGGTGGTCGAGCCCGGTCAGCGGGTGCAGAAGGCCGTCATGCAAGGGGTTGCTGTCATGCCCGGGGTGGGCGAAAGCCGGCAAGGCCAGCATCAGCAGAAACAGGGCGAAAGTCTTTTTCATCGGTTGCTCCAGGGCAGTTCAGGAATGGGCAGGCAAGCGCACGAACGGGTGATCGTGGCCGTGAGCGTGGCTGTGGCTGTGTGGCGCACTTTGGTAGGCACCCGCTTCGGGCTCGAACGGGGCCTGCTCGGCCTCGACAGTCAGGCCCAGGCCACGCAGCATCTCGTCCAGCACATGGTCGTGCTGGAAGCGCAACAGGCCGGGCTCGATCTGCAGCGGGACATGGCGGTTGCCCAGGTGGTAGGCCGCGCGCGCCAGCAGGTGCGGGTCGGCACAGCGCACGGTGGACACCGCCTCGGGCGCTGCCAGCACGCGGATCAGCTGGGTGCCCTCGGCATCAGCCAACAGCTCGCCGCCACGCAGCAGGTGGCCACGCTCCAGCATCAGGCCGGCTTCGCGACCATCGTCCAGCGTCACCCGCAGGCGGCTCTTGATGCGGCTGTCCACATCGAGGGTGACGGTACCCGTGACAGCACGTGCGCCGGGTTCGGTAATCCGCTGGGTCAAGACAATCATCGGTGCTCCTTCAGAACAGGAAATAGCGCTGGGCCAGCGGCAGTTCACTGGCCGGTTCGCAGACCAGCAGCTCGCCATCGGCACGCACCTGGTAGGTTTGCGCGTCGACCTCGATCAGCGGTTGCAGGGTGTTGTGGACCATGTCCGGCTTGCGCACCCGGCGGCACCCGTCCACCACGCCGATCAGGCTGCGCAGGTTCAATTGCTCGACCAGGCCACGGTCCATGGCGGCCTTGGGCAGGAAGGTCATGCGCGTGGCATGGCGGGCTGCGCCCAACGCGCCGAACATCGGGCGGTAATGCACCGGCTGGGGCGTAGGGATGGACCCGTTGATATCGCCCATGGGCGCGGTGACGATCATGCCGCCCTTCAGTACCAAGGCGGGCTTGACCGCGAAAAATGCCGGCGACCACAGCACCAGGTCTGCCAGCTTGCCCACTTCGACCGAGCCCACCTCGTGGCCGATGCCATGGGTGAGCGCCGGGTTGATGGTGTATTTGGCGATGTAGCGCTTGACCCGGAAGTTGTCGCTGTAGTGGGTATCCGGTGCCAGTGGGCCACGGCGCAGCTTCATCTGGTGCGCCACCTGCCAGGTGCGCAGCACCACCTCGCCCACCCGGCCCATGGCCTGGGAGTCGGACGAGGTCATGGCGAAAGCGCCCATGTCGTGGAGGATGTCCTCGGCAGCGATGGTTTCACGGCGGATGCGCGACTCGGCAAACGCCACGTCCTCGGCAATGCTTGGGTCCAGGTGGTGGCAGACCATGAGCATGTCCAGGTGCTCGTCCACCGTGTTGATGGTGTACGGCAGTGTCGGGTTGGTCGAGGACGGCAGCACGTTGGCCTGCCCGGCCGCACGGATGATGTCGGGGGCATGGCCGCCACCGGCACCTTCGGTGTGGAAGGTGTGGATGGTGCGGTCACCGATCGCCGCCAGCGTGTCTTCGATACAGCCCGATTCGTTGAGTGTGTCGGTATGGATCGCCACCTGGATATCCATTTCTTCGGCTACGCCCAGGCAACAGTCGATGGCCGCCGGTGTCGAGCCCCAGTCCTCGTGCAGCTTGAGCCCGACCGCCCCGGCAGCGATCTGCTCGCGCAACGCTTCAGGGCGCGAGGCGTTGCCCTTGCCCAGCAAACCGATGTTGATCGGCAGGCTGTCGGCAGCCTGCAGCATGCGCGCCAGGTACCACGGGCCCGGGGTGCAGGTGGTGGCGTTGGTTCCGGTAGCCGGGCCAGTGCCGCCACCGATGAAGGTGGTTACACCGCTGTTGAGCGCCTCGTCCACCTGCTGCGGGCAGATGAAATGGATGTGCGAGTCGACCCCCCCGGCAGTGACGATCTTGCCCTCGGCGGCGATCACTTCGGTGCCTGGCCCTACGGGTATGTTGACGCCTGGTTGCACGTCGGGGTTGCCGGCCTTGCCGATCACGGCGATACGCCCGTGCTTGATGCCGATATCGGCCTTGACGATACCCCAGTGGTCGATGATCAACGCGTTGGTCAACACCAGGTCCATGGCCTCGGCGGCCAGCATCTGGCCCTGCCCCATGCCATCGCGGATGACCTTGCCGCCGCCGAACTTCACTTCTTCGCCGTAAACGGTGTAGTCCTTCTCTACTTCGACCCACAATGCCGTGTCGGCCAAGCGCACACGGTCACCCACGGTAGGGCCGAACATGTCGGCATAGGCCTGGCGGGAAATTCGGCTCATGCCCTGCCCTCCAGTGCGCCCATCACCTTGCCCTGAAAGCCGTAGACTTCGCGCTTGCCAGCGTAGGCCACCAGTTGCACGGTACGGGCCTGGCCCGGCTCGAAGCGCACGGCAGTGCCGGCCGGGATATCCAGGCGAAAGCCCAGGGTTGGCCCGCGCTCGAACACCAGCGCCTCGTTGACTTCGTAGAAGTGGTAATGCGAGCCGACCTGCACCGGGCGGTCGCCATGGTTGGCTACGCTGACACTGACCGTGGCGCGGCCACTGTTCAATTCGATGTCGCCAGCGGCGACCTGGATTTCACCTGGGATCATGCGGCGTTCCTCGGCAGGTTCAGACGATCGGGTCATGCACGGTCACCAACTTGGTGCCATCCGGAAAGGTCGCTTCGACCTGTACGTCGTGAAGCATCTCGGCGATGCCAGGCATGACCTGGTCACGGCTCAACACCTCGCGGCCCATGCTCATCAGCTCAGCGACGGTGCGCCCATCACGGGCCCCTTCCAGCACGGCGGCGCTGATCAGCGCTACGGCCTCCGGGTAGTTGAGTTTCAGGCCACGGGCCAGGCGCCGTTCAGCCAACAAGGCGGCAGTGAACAGCAGCAGTTTGTCTTTCTCTCTTGGGGTCAGCTCCATGGCGCTCTCTCAGGTGGCCCAGATACGTGGCGGGCAGGCAGGCAGGCCGAGAACGGCCGGGCGCAGCACATGCCACAGGCGTTGCAGGGTGCGTTGCAATTGTTGGTTGTCATGGTCGAGCAGGCGGATCACCAGCAGCGAACCGAGCAGCGTCGCGCCGGCAGGGGTGCCCAGCTCATCGAGCATGGGCCTGACCTGCTCCAGCAATGCCTGATCGGCCGGCGCGGCACAGAAGGTGGCTAGCAGTGGGTGGCCACCGAGCTTGCCCAGGTGGCCGCCTTCGATACGCAGGCGCTCATGCAGGCCCGTTTCGCCGGCCAGGGTGATGTGCAACAGGCTGTCGAGGGCACCTTGGTCGAACCGTTCAAGCATCACCGGGCGGCCCAGGCACAGCGTTTCCCAGGCCAGCAACCGGGCGCCGGGCTCAAGGGTGAAGTGGCTGGCGAGCCTGGCACGGGCACCGGAGAAGAAAATGCTGTCCTGAGGCAACCATTCCAGGGTGCTGCCAGCGGCCAGGTGGAAGCGCTGGGTCAGCCGCGCGGTCGGGCCGATGCTGCGGTAAAACTTGCTGGCACCGGGCATGGTCAGCAGGGCGTGGCTGCCAGCTTCAAGCTGAATGTCGAGCTCCAGGCGATCGCCGGCAACGATGCCACCCGGCGGGTGCAGTACATACACATGGCAGGGTGCACCTTCCGGATAGAACGGGCGCTGCACCAAAAGAGGTCCGAAATGTTTCCATGCACCAAGGCGGGTCGTGCCCGCACGCTGGACAAAGCGCAATTGCAGGTGGGCGCTCCAGCCTGCATCGTCTTGGTGGTGTTCGATCTGCTCCGCGAGCGACATCCTGCGGCCCCTGAAATTCGTGGCCTGCTGGCCGGTAAGAGGGTCAGCGGCGGGCGCCGGTTAGTGCGCACAGCCTGACCACTCGATCAAATTCGCAGGCTGGATATAGCAGGTTGCGGGCCAACTCCGCAGGTGAAGGCAGATGAATTATTTTTACCGGCCGCTCCGCCATCGGGCACCGCCGCGGGGGCCGCACAAAGCAGGGGCGTACCCAGGCCCTGTTTCGGTGCTGGCGAAGCCAACGCTGGCCGGCACTCAGTAGTCGAAACGGTCTACCGCACGGCGGCGTTCGTTGTCGTCACGCCGGTCGTAGATGGCCGTGGTCTGGATATTGGCATGGTGTGCCAGCTTTTGCGCAATCGACAGGTCGTGCTCCTCGATCACCCGGGTGATGAACGCGCGGCGGAAGTCGTGCGGCATGATCTTGACCCCCACCTGCGCGCCGCGCTGGCGGGCGATGTAGTAGATGGCATGCTTGGTGATACGCGCCCGGGTGATGTGGTTGCCGCGGCGGATGCGGTTGAACAGGAACGGGTCATCTTCGGCACCGGCCGGCAGGGCCTGGCGACGCAGGTCGAGCCACGCCTGCAGCTTCTCGAACGCCCAGGGCGGCGCGTACTTGATCAACTGGTGGTTGCCCTTGCCCACCACTTGCAGGCTGCGCGCGGCGAAGTCAACCTGGGCAAGGTCGATGTCGACCGATTCCGACTTGCGCATGCCTGTGCCATACAGCAAGGCAATGATCGCCGCGTCGCGCACCCCTTGCGGCCGCGGGTCGGCAGCGCACACGTCCATCAGTTCGCGAATCAGGCTACGCCGCAGGTTGCGCCCGGGCGGCAGGCGGGTACCGGTTGCCGGCTTGACCTCGCGGATGCGTAACAACTGCTCGTGGTCGATCAGGCCCTGGCGCCAGGCCTCGTTCATCACCCCGCGGATGGCGTTGACGTACAGCGAAGAGCTGTTCGGCGCGTAACCATCGGCCCGCAGGGCGGCCACCAGAGCGATCACATGGCCGGGCTCGAGCCGATGCCAGGGAACGTCGACGATATTGCAGTCGACGAACCCCAAGCGGTCGGCGGCGTCCTGAAGGATGTAGCGCATGGTTTGCTGGCTGGATGGGGCCAGGCGGGCCATGTACTGCAGCAGCGGATTTTTCGAGAGGTCGGACAAAACGTGAATCCTGTAGCGGGGCGTTGGCCGGCAGCACAGCGGGCCGACGCTGGAGCAGATCAAAACGGCATGCCAGCGAGTCTGCATGACAAACTAACGGTCGGGCCATTCTGGCCCAAGACAGTGCCATCACCTTGATATACAAGGACTTTGCATCAGGCATGGAAGGTGATCTTACCCCAATCGAGCCCCCTGAACGACCTTGGGCCTGCCTGCGCAGTGCCAGGTGCTGAACGCAGCGGTCAGGTACACTGCTCGCCTTGCGGCCACCAGCCCGGGAACATCTGCTGCACCCTCGGCTCGGCGAAACGCTCATCGATCAATACCAGTACGCCACGGTCCTGGTCCCCCCGGATCACCCTCCCCGCTGCCTGGATCACTTTGCGCACCCCAGGGTAGAGATAGGCATAATCGAAACCCGCGCCAAATTGCCGACCCAGGCGCTGCTTGAACTGCTCGTTGACCGGGTTGACCTGGGGCAGCCCGAGCGTGGCGACGAAGGCGCCGATCAGGCGGGTGCCCGGCAAGTCCACCCCTTCACCGAACGCACCACCCAGCACGGCAAAGCCGATGCCTTGGCCGTCGGCGACAAAGCGGTCGAGGAACGCCTGCCGCGCCGCTTCGTCCATGCCCGGGGCCTGGGCCCACAATGGGATCTGCGCGTAGCGCTCGGCCAGCAGCCCGGCGACCTGCTGCAGGTACTCGAAACTGCTGAAGAACGCCAGGTAGTTACCCGGCTGCCGCTCATACTGCCGGGCAATCAATTCGACGATCGGCGCCAGCGAAGCCTGGCGCTGCTGGTACCGGGTGGACACCTGGCTGGCAATGCGCACCTGCAGTTGTTCGGCACGAAACGGCGCTGCCACTTCCAGCCACGCTGTATCGGCCGGCATGCCCAACAGGTCGCTATAGAACTGCCGCGGGCTCAGCGTGGCAGAGAACAGGGTGACACTGCGCGCCGCGCGCATGCGCGGTGCCAGCAGCCGTGCCGGGGTGACATTGCGCAGGCACAAGGTCGCCAGCCGGCGCTTGCGCGGCCCTTGGCGCTGGCTGATATCGAACAGGAAATGCTCGTCGAACAGTTCGGCTACCCGGCTGAACTGCAAGGCCTGGTAGAAGAACTGCAGCACCTGCGGGTCGATGTGCGTGGGCGCCTGGTTCATCTGCTCCTGGATCAACCCGATACACTGCTGCAGGGCGCGCAACAGGTCATGCGGCAGCGCTTCGCTGGCCTGGTACGGTGCCCGTTGCTCTTTGTACAGGGCGTTCCACTGGCGGTTCAGGCGGTCCAGCGCACTGCCCAGCCCATGGGGTTTGCTTTGGCGCAACGCCAGCAACTGCCCCTGATCGAGGCTGGCGCTGTACATGCCCCGCCCGCGCTCGACCAGGTTGTGAGCCTCGTCGACCAGAACCGCGACCCGCCACTGGTTGAGCTGTGTCAGCCCGAACAGCAAGGCGTGGGCGTCGAAGTAATAGTTGTAATCGGCAACCAGAACGTCGGCCCAGCGGGCCATCTCCTGGCCCAGGTAGTACGGGCACACCTGATGCGCCAAGGCCACTTCGCGCAGGTGGGTACGGTCCAGCATCGGCACGGCCGCAGCGGCCGTGCGCGCGGCCGGCAAGCGGTCGTAGAAGCCGGCCGCCAGCGGGCAGGACTCGCCATGGCAGGCTTTGTCCGGGTACTCGCAGGCTTTGTCGCGAGCGATCAGTTCCAGGGTGCGTAGCCCGGGCTGGTTATCGCCCGTGGTGATCTGGCGCATGGCATCCAGTGCCAGCGCCCGACCCGGGGTCTTGGCCGTGAGAAAGAACAGTTTGTCCAGTTGCTGGGGCACCATGGCTTTGAGCAACGGAAACAAGGTACCCAGGGTCTTGCCGATGCCGGTGCTGGCCTGGGCCATCAGGCAACGGCCCGTGCTCACCGCCTTGTACAGGGTTTCTGCCAGTTGCCGTTGGCCTTGGCGGAACGCTGGGTAGGGAAAGCGCAGCGCCTGAAGGCCGTGGTCACGTTCGGAAAGGCGCTGCTGCTGGAACTGGGCCCAGCCCAGAAAGCGCTGGCACTGGACCTGGAAGAATGCCTGCAACTCAGCGGCCGTGCAGTGCTCACTGAACAGGGTCTGGCTATCGCTGTCGACGTCCAGGTACACCAAAGCCACCTCGATGCTCGCCAGTTGCCGGGCCTGGCACATCAGCCAGCCGTACACCTTGGCCTGCGCCCAGTGCAGCTGGCGGTGGTTGGCCGGTTGCCGGGCCAGGTCGCCACGGTGGGTCTTGATCTCTTCCAGCCGGTTGCAGGCAGGGTCGTAACCGTCAGCACGCCCCCGCACCCGAAGGCCTTCGAACTGGCCCTCCAGGGTAATTTCCGACTCGTAGCCGGCCGCACGCCGGGCCACTACCCGCTGGTGGCCCTCGATGCCCTCCTGGGCGGTGGGCGACGGCGTGAAGCGCAGGTCGAGGTCGCCGACCTTGGCACTGAACTCGCACAAGGCACGCACCGCCACGCTGTAGCTCAAGCGGCGTCACTCCAACGCACATGGCAGACCGCGACGGGCAGGCCGTGCTCCTGGCAGAATGCCAGCCAGCGCAACTGGTTGTCCTGCAGGCGGTCACCGGGGCCTTTGACCTCGACCATGCGATACCGCCCCTGCTCGGGCCAGAACTGGATAAGGTCGGGCATGCCCGCACGGTTGCTGCGAATGTCCTGCAGCAGGCGCACGAAGCAGTGCTTCAACTGCGCAGCCGGCAGGCAGGCCAGGGCCTGCTGCAGCAGCGCCTCGCTGAGCATCGACCAGAACACGAACGGTGACTGCAGCCCGTGTTTGGCTGCATAGCAATCCAGGATCGCCTGGTGGTGGCTACCATCGTCGAGCCGCGCCAGGCATTGCTCGAACAGGGCACTACGGCGCTGCTGGAAGTCGCTGTCGTGCAGATCCTGCGGCGCGGCCTGGAACGGGTTGAAAAAAGCGCCAGGCACAGGGGCGAAGATCGCCTCCCAGCACAGTAGGCCAAACAGGCTGTTGAACAGCGTGTTCTCCACATAATGGGCTTGCCCGCCCTCGGCGGCCAGGTGCTGGCGCACGGCCTCTTCAACGCCTAGCGCGGCGTGCTCACGGGGCAATTCCAGTTCGATCAGTGCCAGCGGCGCCACGCGCTGGCGGCGCTGTGGCGGGCCACCGAGCTTGCGCGCCAGGCGTGGCAACATACGCTCCAGCGCCTGGACCTCCAGTGCATTGGCCGGTGCCGCTGCCAGTTGCAACGCCAGGGCATGGGCCTGCGGCCAACGTTCGCTGCGCTCCAGCACCCGCACCTGGCGAATACGCGCCTGGGCATGGCTGCACTGCGCATAAACCGCCATGGCCTGGTCCCAGTCACCCAGGCGCTCGCATTGCTGGCCAAGGGCGAACTGCAACCGCGCACGGCGCCGGGCCAGCCAAGGGTTGTCGCAGTGCAGGTGCTGTATTGCCGTGATTACCGACTGAGGGTGTTCGCCCTGCTCCAGGCGCTCGGCACACTCATGCAGCACCATGGCCAGGTCGATATCGGCGCGTTGCTGCAGGGCACGCGAATCGGCGCTGAAGGGCACCTGCTCGTAGCGCAGCAGCCCCAGGTCGGCAAGCACGAACTCTGACCAGTCCTGGTAGAGGTTGCCGAAGAACAGCAGCCGCATGCGGTCGCAGAGCGGTTGCAGGCACCACTGCAAGATGCGCAACTCACTGCCCGGGTACCACTCGGCCAGAGACCGGGCGGCCAGTTGCAGCGGCTGCAGCTGGGCCAGCAAGTCATGCTTGGCGGCACGCGGGCGGCTCAATTGGGCGGCGAAACAGCACGCCAGTTCGTCTTTGCGCAGCAAGGCGAACAGTTGCTCCAAGTGCAGTTGCTCGGGCTCGCGGACCCAGCCCAGGGCCTTGAGCGGCTGCAGGGCCAGTTCGGTGTCGCCTATT
Source organism: Pseudomonas sp. NBRC 111127 (assembly GCF_001320345.1). Taxonomy (NCBI): domain Bacteria; kingdom Pseudomonadati; phylum Pseudomonadota; class Gammaproteobacteria; order Pseudomonadales; family Pseudomonadaceae; genus Pseudomonas; species Pseudomonas sp. NBRC 111127. The sequence continues at coordinate 21,676 of NZ_BCBD01000034.1, forward strand.
TCCTCATAGACGAGGCGGTCGCTGCGAAACAATTCGCCCTTGCGCATCACCATGCGCACCATCAAGGCCTGAGCTGGCGCGCTCAGTTGGCCGAAGGCATGGATGAACGCCAGTTCCTGTTCATCGAGCAGGTCCTGGTAGCGCTGTTCGACCCACAGCAGTACCTGGCGGAAGTTGTGCAGGTAATAGAACGGGTCGTCGACGGAGTGGGCAATCACGGGCTGGGTCAGGTAGCGGAAACAAGGCACTGGTTATACATACAGACCCAGGGGCCTGGCAAGTGCCGTGGGTCAGCTCGCCCGTGCATGAACAGCCGCGAACGCGCCCTTGGGCATGCGGTGCCCTATGATTCAGCGGGGAACCGCCGCACCCGCCTGCGGCGAAGTTCTAGGGCCTGGGCCAGGCGCTGCACGGCTTGTTGCAGGTCGCCTGGGCAGTCGCCCAGCCACATCAGCGCCAGGTGCTGCCGGTAGCGGCCGTGCAAGCTGAACTGTTCCCCCGGCAATGCATGCAATGCGCAACCTGCCAAGGCCGTGGCAATGGCATCCCAGGCCAGCGGCTGCTCGAAGCGCACCCACAGCATGCGCCCGCCTTGGGGGGGCTCCAGCACCACCCGCTGGGCAAACTGCGCGGTCAGCGCGCAGGCGAGGTTTTGCGTGCGCTGCTGCAGGTTGCTGCGCAACGCCACCAGTTGCGCTTCGATATCGCCCTTGGCCAACAGGTGGGCCAGCGCCAACAGCCGCAGCGGCGCAAGGCGGAACGCCCGCTCGGAGAACGCCTTGGCCAGGGCGGTATCCAGGCTCAGTACGTAGGCATACGGCGCTTCGGGCCCTACTGCAGCCTCGAACGCCCCCATGATCATCAACCTGCGCGGATCGACCCAATCGCGCAGGCGGGTCGCGGGTGGGCCGCTGTAGCAAAGCTCGCTGTCCAGATCGTTCTCCAGTAGCCACACGCTGTGCTGGCTCAACAGCAGGCCAAGCTGCTGCTGGTAATGCAGGGAGACCAGCCGCCCTTGCGGCAGGCCAAGGCAGGACGGCATCACCAGCAGGCGGACCGGCTCGCAGCCCAACAGCCTGGCCACGGCCTGCAGGTCCGGGTTGCCACGTGGATCGGGTGGCACCTCCAACACCCGCATGCCAGCGCGCGCCAAAGCACGCAGCACGTGCCCGCAACAGGGCGACTGTACCAGCACCGTGGTGCCCCTTTGCAGGGCCAGCGCTGCAAGCAGCGTTTCCAGCAACGCCGGCACATCCGGGGCCAACTGAACGTCATCGGCCCGCCAGTACTGGCGCGAGCAACGGGTGTAACGCTCCGCCAGCGCGTCGCGCAGGCGCGCACTGCCCTGCACTTCCCAAGGGCCAGCGCCGCGCTCGCGCTGGCGTGCCAAGCGCCGCTCGTGGGTGAACAAGGCGCGCTCCAGCAACGGTTGTGCGGGCAGGGGCGCCTGCCGCGGCATGCCACCTTGCGGCAGGTCAGCCAGGCGAACGAAATAGCCGGAGCGTGGCAGGCAGTGCACGCGGCCCTCCTCCTCCAGCAGGCTGTAGGCGCTCTGCACCGTTGCCAGCGATACCCGCAGCCGCCGCGACAGCTCACGCAAGGACGGCAGCCGGTTCGGACCACCAGCCGTCGCCTGGCCAATCAACGCTTCCAGGTAGCGGTAGACCCGCCGATAAGCGAACTCGCCGGCCGCTGTTCGCGCCATCAAGGTTGCCTCATGGGGCTGTGCCGCCGTTCAGCGGCGTGGCGCGGTAACAGCCGCAAGTGCGCGTCGCGGCGCGCCAACGCACTGAGCAGGCGCCACGCAGGTAGCGGCATCTTACCGCCGTAGACTGCCCGCAGTTGCGCCAGTGATAGCCCACTGGTGTTCACCAGCCAGGCTTTGACCGCCGCGGGGCAAGGTTTGCCTTGCATGGCCCGGTGCAGGTAAGGCAACGCCACCAGCATGTCGGCATGGCGAGCGCGCAGAAAACGCTCGAGGTTCTTGCCCTGCCTGGCGAACGGTTTGCACAGCAGGCATTCCAGTTGGGCCTGGCTGAGGCCATAGGCCTTGCCAAACTGCAGCACAGGTTCGTCGGCAGGCTTGCTGTCGCCCGGCGCCCCCGCCAGCCTCAAGGGCGGCCGGGTGGCTTGAGGCTCCAGGCTGCGGGCCCGCAGTTCCTGCAACTGGGCCAAGGCCAATGGGTCGACGAACGCGGCCAACGGCGAGCAGGCCGTCTCGCCCGCCGCGAAGTGCCAGCCCAGCATGGCATCCAACTGCTGCCCGCCCAGCAACGGCGGCAGCAGGTCATCAATGGCTATCAACCGCACCGGCCCCCCCTTGAGCGCGGCCCCCGCAGGCTGATCCGCCGGGTTGCCGGGCGCCAGCCCCGTGGCCCCTTGCAAGCGCGCCAGGCCCTCGGCCAGCGTCGACAGGCAATGGTGGGCCAGGTAAGGGCCACGTTGCCCCGCCAGGCGCTGGCTACGCAGCGCCCACGCCAGGTAGCGGCGGCGCTGCCCTGCGGGCAAGGCGGTGACCATTGCGTCGGCGGGCGCCTGAGCCTGCAGCGCGAAGCTTACGGCCGCCGCCAGTTCCAGGTGCAGGCGGCTACCCAGCACCGCTTCTGGCCTAGCATCGACCAGGTGGCCAAACATCAGCAGCGCTTCCCTGGTCGGCAACCAGCGCTCGGACGCTACACGGGGGCGGCAACTGAACGGCACCACTTCGCGCCCCTCGATCATTTGCAGTTGCACCCGCGGGTCATCCTGCATGAACAGCGCACTGAAGCCTCGATCGAGCCCTTGCAGCGTAGGGCTGCCGGCCACCGGTAAGCTCACCACCAGCACGCGCAGTTGAAAAGTAACCGGTGCACGCATGGCGATGCTCAGCTGCGCAGCACGCAACATCGCCAGCAGCCGCGCACCCTGGCGGTCACTGCCTTGCAATACCTGCAGGCGAAAGGTGCCGATATATTCAGGCCCGCCTGCGGCTACCAATAAACGTTGTATCAACAACTGCAAGGAGGCCCGTTGCGCCTGTGACATATGGGCGAGCAAGCGTTCGAGTACTTGCTGGTAGATATAATGCATTGCCTGGTCGTGAATAGCAGTCACGGATCACCTCACCACTTCAAGTCGCCGGCGCACGCCCAAGCAAGTTGTTCAGGCTTACACTGCGCCAGGCTTTTACAGAAGAAACTTCCTACAATTGAATAAAGTGACGTGAGCCTTCACTGTCGCCAGGCCATGGAGAAGAATTCACCCCTGCAATGCTCTGATTCAGGCCTAGCCGTACGCATCCGTTACTCCTTGCACAAAGTATCATTGCGCCATTATCGAGTGATGCGAAGCGAATTGAAGATACAGATCACGGTAAAAAAACCATTCAGCAAAGCGCCAAATTCACCTTGACCCTCGAACCACCCACATGCAACCGCAAATAATTGGCGGCATGTTTCCAGTGGCATTTAATGAATGCATTATATGTAGTCCGCTTCGTCTTTTATTGTAGGAATATTCCCACTTTAGCGATGACGTGACTTTATTCCGCGCACAAAAAACCCGGGGCTGGCCCGGGTTCACGGTGAACTGCAGCGGTCAATGCTGCGCCATATCCAACACCACGCGCCCACCGCAAGGGCACTGGTCCATGTAGCGATGCGCCTCCACCACCTGCTCGAACGGGTACACCTTGATGATCTGCGGGGTCAGCAACTGGTCGGCGGTGAACTGGTTGATGTCACGCAAGGCACGCTGCAGCGCCACCTGGTCCTGGCTGATACCCAGTTCCGGCTTGCCAGTGAAGTTACCGATGCAGTGCACGTAGAACTGGATGTTTTTCTGGAAGGCCGCGCAGGCTGGGAACGGCGTCTGGTTGCCGCCTTGCAGGCCATACAGTACCAGGCTGCCCCGCGGTGCCAGCACATCGCCCAGCAACGACATCTGCGGCCCGCCCATGCCGTCCAGAACCATGTCCACGCCGCGCCCGTCAGTGTACTTGCCAACCTGCATCAACAGGTCCTGCTCTTCGGTGACGATCACCTTGTCGGCGCCCAGGCCCAGCAGGTAGTCACGCTGCTCGGCATCCTTGGTGGCGGCGAACACTTTAAGCCCCAGCGCCTTGCCCAACTGCACGAAAGCGGGGCCAGCACAGTGGCTGGCGTCGGTGACCAGGGCAGTCTGCCCGGCCTTGGCCCGTGCCAGGTCCACGTAGGCGAAATAGGCAATCAGCAGCGGCGTATAGTGCACGCTGGCCTCGATCGGGGTAAGCACCTGCGGATAGCGTGTGATCGCAGTCCGTGGCAGCACGATGACATCCCCGTATACCGGGTGGTCATTGGCGCTGGTAGCGGGAAAACTGGCAACCCGGTCACCCACGGCAATGTCTTCGATCCCTTCACCGACCGCCGTCACCACACCGGCCATCTCATGGCCGATACCGGCCGGCAGGCGTGCCTGCGAGGGCGCCAGGTTCTGCCGCCAGAGCACGTCATACCAGCTGACGCCAACCGCCTCGACGCGAATTTGCACTTCGTCGGCAGCGGGAGACGGTTCGGCCTGCTCCTCGCAACGGAGCACATCGGCAGCGCCGAACTTGTGGAAACGGATCATGCGGGACATCGCAAACCTCGCCTTTGTGAACCTCTAATTACCACTGACTCTATCCGGGCTTTTGCTGTTAGACCACCAGTGGTCATTAATAGTCGACATGCCTGTCATCGATTGGGCACCTGACATTCCCTGCAATTGGCACCCGTAAACCCGTGCAGGGTAACAGCCTTTGGCCTTAAGATTCACCCCTGCCCCCCTTCAGGCGAAGCGCACCGATGAATCGAAACGACCTGCGTCGTGTAGACCTCAACTTGCTGATTGTGTTCGAAACGCTGATGCACGAGCGCAGCGTGACCCGTGCAGCGGAAAAACTGTTCCTGGGCCAGCCGGCCATCAGCGCGGCCTTGTCGCGCCTGCGCAACCTGTTCGACGACCCGCTATTCGTACGCACAGGCCGCAGCATGGAGCCCTCGGCACGGGCTCACGAGATCTTCGCGCTGCTGTCGCCCGCGCTGGATTCGATTTCCACCGCGGTCAGCCGCGCAGCCGAATTCGACCCTGCCACCAGCAATGCCGTATTCCGCATCGGCCTGTCGGACGACGCCGAGTTCGCCCTGCTGCCGCAACTGCTCAAGCGCATTCGCGCCGAGGCCCCTGGCATCGTGCTGGTGGTGCGCCGGGTGAACTACCTGCTGATGCCGACCCTGCTGGCCTCAGGGGAAATCTCGGTGGGCGTCAGCTACACCAGCGAACTGCCCGCCAACGCCAAGCGCAAGGTGCTGCGCCGCAGCGCGCCGAAACTGCTGCGCGCCGACAGCGTGCCTGGCAGCATCACCCTGGACGACTTCTGCGCGCGGCCACATGCATTGGTGTCGTTTGCCGGGGACTTGTCTGGCTTTATCGACGAGGCGCTGGACGAGTTGGGTCGCAAGCGCCATGTCGTGCTGGCGGTACCGCAATTCAACGGGTTGGGGAGCTTGCTGGCGGGGACCGATATCGTGGCGACGGTACCGGACTACACCGCCGATGCGCTGACGGCTGCCGGCGGGTTGCGGGCGGAGGACTTGCCGATACCGGTACGTAGTTTCGAGCTGCACATGGCCTGGCGTGGCGCGCAGGATAACGACCCGGCGGAGCGCTGGCTGCGGTCACGGATACAGATGTTTTTTGGGGACCCCGATAGCCTCTGACCGAGTTCCACTGAGATCCAATAATGCTTCAAAAGCATAGACTTAGAGCAAATCATCGTCCGTTTCCGTCCATCGGAATCCACTCAATTCCAGCTTGACTGGGGGTATCTTTGGGGGACACCAAGCCCAAACTGAAAAAGATACCCCCACATCATGTCCCCCGAAAAACCGCCACCCTTCCGCCAGAAACTCAGCGATGCATTCATTCGGTCGTTGACCACATCAGGCAAGTACGCCGATGGCGACGTGCCGGGTCTCTATCTACAAGTGCGTGCCTCGCTCAAGCCTGGCAAATCTCCCTCCCGGCACTGGCGACTGAAGTACCGTCTTCGCGGCAAGGAAAACGTGTTCGTGATCGGCAGGTATCCGGATGTGGGCTTGAAAGAAGCCCGCGAGCTCGCCCGGGCAGCGCGCAATAGCGTGGCCAATCACATCGACCCACTCAAAGCCAAAAAAGCCAAGATTGAGGCGCAATGGCTAAATGAGTCACGTACGTTCGCCTACGTCGCTGAGGAGTGGATGAAGTTCAAATCCGCCGACCTAGTCAGCAAATCCGTCGCAGGATTTCGCGGCGCACTGCAGAACCACATTTTACCCGCTATCGGCGAGCGGCCCGTCAGCGAAATCAAACTCGAGCACATCACCGCGATCATTACCGAGTTGCGATACAAGCGAATCATGGCGATGGCGAGGCGCGTGCGGACGATCATTCGCTCCATCCTCGGCTTTGCCGAAGGACGTGGCTGGGTCGAGCGAAATGTGGCCCTGAGCAACACTGAGGAACTCAAGATCCGCCACGTGGTGACCAGCAACCCGGCCATTGAGCGGCCTGCTGATCTGGGCAAGTTTCTGCTGCGCCTGGATGATCTGAACCTTGGGAGCGTGGCCTATGCGATGCGCCTACTGGTGCTGTTGCCGGTTCGGCCGGGCGAACTTGTGAAGATGCGCTGGGAGGATGTCGATATGATCGGCGCCGATTGGCGATATGTGGTCAGCAAGACCAAACATCTGGACAAGAGCAAGCATATCGTGCCGCTCCCAGAGCAAGCGCTAGTCCTACTGCGCGAGCTGCACAAAGATCGGTTGGTTGATGATGCCGGTCACGGCTGGGTGTTCGGATCGCCTGTCTATCCAGGCCGGTCAATCGATGCGACGTCCATCCTCAAGTCGCTGCAAAAAGTCTGGCCTGAGTACGCAATCACCGCTCACGGCTTTCGGGCTACCTACCGCACGATCGCTCATGAGCATTTGGGCATCGATCCAATTGTACTGGAGCTGTCGCTATCGCACCGGATGCCAGGTGCGCTGGGAGCAGTTTACGCACGCGCTCAGCTCTTGAGTCAGCGCCGGGAAGCCGCGCAACTGTGGGCGAATTACTTAGATCAGCTTCGGAACAATACAAAGCTAGCGCTTGCAGATTAATCGCCGCCCCCTGAATTGAAGCCCAACGGTAACGGCCCCAGTCGTCTTTCTTCCCGTAACACGCCAAACGAATTTGGCGGAGTATGCGGGATTCGAACTCAACAGCACAGCTCCAAAAGTCAAAATTTTTACTGATAAAAATCAATATCTTATGAAAATCAGTTCGAATGCAGCGTAGTCATTCGAAGTGTGTTTCCACTCCCGACCACCGGCATCCAAAACCCGACGCCCGGCCGCTCTAGAACGGTATATTGCGGGTAACCTAAATGTTGCCACAGTCTTCTAGCTTCCGCCCAGTTCCGTCTGTTTCCAGGCTGTGAGTGGGGGACCAACTGGGGGACCAGATTCAGAGATCGGAGGTCACCACCATGCCCAAGCTCACCGCGAAATTGATAGAAAACCTCAAGGACTATGGCAAGTACGATGATGGCGATGGCCTGCGCCTTGTCATTCGAAAGTCTGGAAAAGCGTGGGTGCTGCGCTACCAGCTTGCAGGCAAGCGCAAGGAAATCGGCTTGGGCCCCTACCCTCACTATGGGTTGAAGGAGGCGCGCTCCCGCGCCGACACTCACAGAGCATTGATTCGGGAGGGTATCGACCCTTTGACACATAAGGCTGATGCACTCCAGCAAGCTGAAGCTGCTCGGATTGCTCGGGATCTGAACCTTGAAAACACCTTCCGCGCTTGTGCCGTGGACTACATCGAAGCCCATAGAGCTGGCTGGAAAAACGCAAAACACGCGCAACAATGGGTCAACACTCTTACCACGTATGCATTTCCCTTTATCGGAGAAAAGCCAGTCGACGAAGTTGAAACAGACGATATCCTGAAGATTCTGAATCCGATATGGACCGCTAAGCCTGAGACAGCGGCCAGGGTCAGAAACCGGCTAGAACTTGTTCTCGATGCTGCCAAAGCACGCCGGCTGCGCACGGGTGAAAACTCCGCTCGCTGGCGAGGTCACTTGGACAAGCTTCTGCCTAGAAGAAGGCTGGCAGACCGTGGTAATCATCCCGCTCTACCTTGGGAGCAATTACCAGCCTTCATGGCAGAACTAGAGCAATCCTGGGACCTTAGTTCAACTGCGGTGAAGTTAACCGTGCTGTGCGCTTTGCGCACAAGCGAAGTGATAGGTGGGTATTGGGAAGAGGTTGATCTGGACGAAGAAATTTGGACTATTCCGGCTTCCCGGATGAAAGCCGGGCGCCAGCATCGAGTACCGTTATCTAAAGCCGCCCTGCATACGCTCAGGTGCCTGAAGGCGGAAAGCAAAAGTGGGTTGCTTTTCCCGGGGCGGAGCATTGGTCGACCGCTCTCGAACATGGCAATGCTACAAAAAATACGCGGTATGGATGAGAAGTCCTTAGCCAACGACGGACCAGGCTGGCGCAACGAAGCGGGTGAAGTCATCACCATGCATGGTTTCCGATCAAGCTTCAGAGACTGGGCTGCCGAGACAACTAACTTCGCCAATATCGTCCCTGAAATGGCCTTGGCGCATAAAATCAGTAATGCGACTGAAGCAGCGTATCGACGAGGCGATCTGCTCGAAAAACGAAAACAGCTTATGGAGGAATGGGCTCGCTATGCACTGTCAGGTTGCAAAGCAACCTGACCAAGGCAAGGTGCTGGCTGAACTGAATTAAAGGATGAAAGACAGTCTCGAACTCAGGCAGACATCATTGGCATCTTTGTGCGCCACCAAGCTTCCCTACGCAACTGCCCCACCCCCAACGCAATCTGGAGTACCTTTCGGCGCTCCCGCGCTAGAATCTGGAGATTGCAGGTAACTCATGAACGTCCGCTATCGACCCAGGCTGTGTGAAAACGCAGTAAACACGTCGAAAACTGAGAGTCGCGCGGATTGCCTGTGGAATTAGCAGGCGAGAGCGTGAATAGCCCTACCCAGCGAAGTAGACATTTGTAGTGCTATATGGGCCGCGTCAGCGGCCCATATAGCTGTTTGCGGGCCAGCAAGCGGCGGGGTTTACGCCCTGATTGCCTCAAGTAGCCCTGCGATGCCGAAGATGCTCATCATCCGTTTGAGGTTGTAGGCGAGCACGTGAAGGCTCATCTCAGTGCTTACCCTCGGCAGGGTTCTGGTCAGGAAGTGGGTACTTCCCATCCAGAATTTGAGCGTGCCAAAGGGATGCTCCACCGTCTGCCGGCGAACCTTCATCTTCCCTGGATCTTGCTCCAATCGGATTTGCACTCTCTCGACTACTTCTTCATGCTCCCAGCGCTTGAGTCGCCGCTCTTTACCGGTCGTACACTGCTTCTGCATGGAGCAGCTCTGGCATCCTGAAAACCAATAGCAGTGCAGTAACATGCCGTCCTCCATCGAGGAATGCCGGCGCGTCAGCAACTGGCCCGCAGGGCATCGATATTCGTCCGATGCAGCCATGTAGGTGAAGTCCTGCTTGCCGAATCGGCCTTCCGCTTTGCTGCTCGATGTCAGGGGTTTCGGTACAAAGGTGGTGATACCCGCCTGCTCGCAAGCAAGGACTTCCGGGCCTTTGTAATAGCTTCGATCAGCGACCACTGTCAGCGCCTCAGCACCGATTTCTTCACGTGCCTGGTTAGCCATATTGCTCAGTTGCCCGCGATCATTACCAACGTTGGTCACCTCATGGGCAATGATCAGATGGTGCTTGTCGTCGACTGCTGTTTGTACGTTGTACCCAACTGTGCCGGAGCCTCGGCCGCTTGTGGCCATTGAGCGGGCATCTGGATCGGTAAGAGAGATTTGCTGATCGGGACTGGCGTGAAGCTGCGCCTCAATGTCCTTCAGTTTTTGCATCTGCTGTTTCAGCTTTTCGACTTTGTCTTTCAATCGCTCAGTCTTGGCCTCGGCCACTTCCGGCGCTGCCCGATCGGCTGAATCCATTGCCGCTAGATAGCGGTCGATGCTCTGCTCGATCTGCTGCATGCGCGCCTTCACCTTGCCTTGAGTGAAATTGCGGTCGCGGTTATTCACGGCTTTGAATTTGCTGCCGTCGATGGCGATGAACGATTGGGAGAAGAGATTGAGGTTGCGGCAAAGCACGACGAACTGTCGGCCGACGCTGCGAATGGCTTTACCGTTATCTCTGCGAAAGTCGGCAGGCTTCGCAGCCAGAAGCCCTCGCCTCGCGCCATAATGCGTGGTGGCACCATGGCCGGCAGGAACGGCCGCGAGTAGGCATCGGCAAGGGCGGCGATGACCTTCGGCCAGGTGGCCAGACGGGAGACATCGGCGTCGGTCAGGAATACGGTGGACACGTTTGCCACCAGGTTGTCGAGATTTTGTACTGCGTCCATAGGGTCCTCCAGAACCGTTGTGCCAAGTCTATGAAGGGCGGCACTGACGAGCTATGCGAGAGGACCCAATACAGTTATCTATAAATTGCTGATCGCTTGAGTATTGAAAAATAGATAACTGCTTTGTAATTGCTCCGGACGCAGGTGGGCATGGGCTCAGTTATCCTCCGCGTGTACGCAAACAACACGTGGACTATCATGTTCGAAATTGATGAATTGGCCGCCTTCGAATATCGACTGGTGATCGAGATGGCTGCGGCTGCACTCGCCGCACAACGCCGCAGCGTACGGGACTTAGAACGTATGGCGCGCAAGCTCGACGACCTCTTGGGGGCGCAGATTTCAACTGAGTTCGAACGTTCCGACCTGAATTTTCGTGAAGCAATGGGAGTAGCGAGTGGCAACAGGTACTTGCTCGATGCTATATCCAGCTTCAACACTCAACATGCTTCGACGACGATCGAGACGCAACAGCATATTATCGAATATCAAGCAATTTATCAGGCCATTAGCAGTAGTGACATTGAGTTCGCCAGAGCTGCAGTACATCAGCAGCTAATAAAATGGCATAACCGCTCAAAAGACCTTTCTCAGTAGGAGAGCACTGCCCTTCCAGATCTTCGGGATGACGGGATACTAAACGCAGGGTATCTTTTGTCACTGCAAAAACACTGCATATCAGTTGATATCGCACTGCTTTGCATATTGGCAAGCGCCGCATGACCGGCGCTACATCCTGAATTACTGCTGAGTTGCATGCTCAGACAAAAAATCAACGGCGGCCGCCGACATCGCCCGCGCGCCAACGATCAGCGCTTTTTCATCGACGAAGAATTTCGGGTTGTGATTCGGTGCTGCCTTGGCCGGGTCCTGCCCGTCGGGTGTCACGCCCAGGTAGAAGTAGAGGCCGGGTACCTTGCCTGCGAAGAAGGAGAAATCTTCCGAAGCACCGACCAGAGGGGTGGTGGCGACCTTGCCATAGGCCGCACGCTTGAGCACTGGCGCCATCTGCTCGGTCAATTGCTCATTGTTCATCGTCATGTCATAGGCCGGCACGATTGATACCTTGGCCGTAGCACCGGCGCTTTCGGCTATCTTCTCGGACGTGAGCTTCACATCGTGTGCCACTTGCGCACGTACCGCCGGATCGTAGGTACGAATGGTGCCTGCCATGTCGACGCTTTCCGGCACGATGTTCGGTGCACTACCACCTTTGATCATGCCCACAGTGACCACCGCTGGCGACTGGGTGAGCTTGGTGCGGCGGCTTACCACCGTCTGCAGGCCGTTGATGACCTGTGCAGAGGCCACTACCTGGTCGACAGTGTTCCAAGGCATGCCGCCATGGCCCTGCTGGCCTATAACCTTGATGTTCAAGTCGTCACTGCTGGCGGTCGTGGCACCCGAACGCCAACTCAATTGCCCTGAAGGCCCAGGCATGACATGCACAGCGAACACCGCATCAGGCTTGAGCTTGTCGAACAGCCCTTCCTGCAGCATCAACTGCGCCCCCCAACGCCGCCCCTCTCCGCCTTTGACCAGGCTCGAGCCCTCTTCAGCCGGCTGGAAAATGAACATGACCTTGCCCGGCAGGTTGTCACGCATGCCTGCAAGGATTTGCGCAGTTGCCATCAGCATGGCGGTATGGGTGTCGTGGCCGCAGGCGTGCATCACATCCACCTGCTGGCCATGATAGGTACCCCGCGCGGTCGAGGCGAATGGCAGGCCCGCAGGCTCCTTGACCGGCAAGGCATCCATATCCGCGCGCAGGGCGACGGTAGGGCCCGATTTGCCACCTTCGAGAATTCCGACCACTCCCGTGCGCCCGATACCCGTATGGACTTCGAGGCCAAGCTTTTCAAGGTGCTCGGCGACCAGCTTGGCAGTGCGTGTTTCCTGCTCGCCGAGCTCTGGGTGCTGGTGGATGTCCCGTCGCCACTCGATCATCTGCTGCTCGACCTGGGCAGCGCCGATAAAGGCCTGCTCCTCGAGAGGGTTCGCTTGGGGGGATGCGTGGCAGGCAAACGACATCATTGCCAGGCACAATGCACTGATCGAGGTAGAGGGTCGGAACAATTTGCTAGCTGATATAGTGGAAGCCTTGATGGTTTTTCGCGTAGATAGATCAATAGGCTGAACAGAAAAAGGACGACCTCACCCTAACAATTACCTAGCTAACTATCAATATGAACGTATTCCTGAATGCTTGGTTGGATCTCGATGGCCTGTAGACACAAAGCCGTGCATGCTGGCGCAGTCCTTTGCAGAGTTCCTCGAAGGACTCGCACAGCAAGGCCTCCTTGCTTTCTATTTGATTGTAGATAGAACTGCATTTCATACCTAAAGACTGGCGGTACAAGAAACAGATGGATTCTGGAAAGCAGAAATGAAATCCACAACAGCTATTGCGACCTCAACGACTACCAATCAGCCAAGTGCAAGGTTAACTTCGCGCCACAGCACCACAAGCGCAGGGTAGTCTTTTCTTCATGTTCCTAGCGCTCCGGTGACTAGGTGTCAGCTGAAGGATAGCGCTAATAGCGGGCTGCCACGAGTCGGCGTCGGCCTGAGGTATATCCGAAATACAGCATCGCTACGCCTACCCCGCTAAGAAATATCTCAACGTGCGCATAGCCAATGACCGGCGTATAAAGCACCCCGACCAGCAACGGCCCGAGTGCGCCCAGGCCGTAGCCGACGCCTTGCACCATACTCGAAAGTTCTGCCGCAACCTGTGCGTTTGCCGAGCGCAGCACAATCATGGTGATGGCAATGGAAGTCAAGGCACCTTGCCCGATGCCTTGTACCCCGCCCCACAGCCATACCGTGTCGAGCGGCGCGGACAGGCAGCCGAGAAAACCGACCGTGGTGAGCACCACAACAACCACATTGAACCAGGATTGACTCGGCAAGCGTGTGGCTATCAGCGGCCCGAGCAGACAAGCGACCATTTGTAGCAGGATTGAACTGGAGACGATGACGCTGGACTCCAGCGGCGTCATCCCCCGTCCATTCAGAAACGGGGCGAGCCAGCCGAACACGGTAAACGAATACATCGATTGCAGCACCATGAACAGCGTGAGTTGCCAGGCTAGCGCGCAGCGCCACACCCCTCGTACGCGCGGCGCAGCCTTGGGTGCCAGCGCACTGCCCTTGGGCAGTTGGAAAAGCCAGCAGGCACAGGCTGCCGCTGCCGGCACTGACCACAGCGCCAACGCCGTCGTCCAGCCACCGCCCAAGGTGCTTTGCAGCGCCAGGGTGAACCCTGCGGCAGTCGCCGCACCGCTCAACAGCGCCATGGAGTAGAGGCCGGCCATCAGCCCGGTGATCTTGGCGAAGTCGCGTTTGATAAGCCCAGGGAGCAATACGTTGATGATGGCGATGGCGCTGCCAATGACGATCGAACCGACCACCAGGCCGCTGACGTTCCCGGCGCCACGTATCAATAGCCCTGTGGACAACGCCGCCATCAATACCAAGATCGTGCGCTCTGTGCCTATTTTGCGGGCAAGCCAGGGCGCCACGGGCGCGAACAACCCCAGGCAAAATACAGGCAGGGTGGAAATTGCACTGGTGGCGGCAGGCGTCAGGCCTAGGTCGCTGGATATATCGGCAAGCACAGCGCCGAGGCTTGGGTACGCAGTGCGGAGGTTGAAGGCTACGAAAATGATGCTGCAGGCGAAATAAAAAAGCCGCGAACCCTTGGCAATTGTGCCAGGTTGCGGCAGCCCCCGTTCATTGCGAGCGTGCGCTGTCGCGTACTCCACACATGTCCTCCTTGAACCTTGGCATGGAAAAAGTCATACGGATAAAAAAAGCCGCACAGTTTCCTGTGCGGCTTGCTCGGTTACTTCTTGATGATGTTGTGTTCTGGGCCGTATGGGAACTTGGTGATGTTTTCAGCGCCGTTTTCGTTGACGATCAGAATGTCATGCTCGCGGTAACCACCCGCACCCGGCAGCCCTTCGGGCAGCATGATCATCGGCTCGATGGACACGACCATGCCAGGTTCCAGCACGGTGTCGATGTCTTCGCGCAGCTCAAGGCCAGCTTCACGGCCGTAGTAATGGCTCAGGGTGCCGAACGAATGGCCATAACCGAAGGTGCGGTATTGCAGCAGGTCGTGCTCGAGGAAAATCTCGTTCAACTGGTGGGCAATATCGCTGCAACGCATGCCTGGCTTGATCAGCTTCAGGCCGGCCTCGTGGACCTTGACGTTGACCTCCCACAGGCGCAGGTGCTCATCGGAGCAATGGTCGAGGAACAACGTGCGCTCCAGCGCGGTGTAGTAACCGGCGATCATCGGGAAGCAGTTGAGGCTCAGAATGTCGCCCTTGTTGACCTTGCGAGAGGTTACCGGGTTATGCGCGCCATCGGTGTTGATACCAGACTGGAACCAGGTCCAGGTGTCCATCAGTTCGGAATCGGGGAAAGTGCGGGCAATTTCACGGACCATGGCCTGGGTGGCATGCAGCGCCACTTCGTACTCAGGCACCTGGTCACGCAGGGCCTCAACCACCGCAGCACCACCGATATCGGCAACGCGGGCACCGTGACGAATGATGGCGTGCTCTTCAGCCGACTTGATCATGCGCATGCGCATGCATGGCGCGGCGACGTCCACCAGCTCGGCCTGGGGATAACGGCTGGCCAATTTGTCGCGGTTGACCAGGTTCAAGTGGTCGAACTCGATCCCGATACGTCCGGCCTTGGGCAAGGCTTGTTGAATCGCGACAAAGTAGTTATCGCGCTGCCAGTCGGTGTAGATGATGTTTTCGGTGCCCACGGTACGCCGCCATGGCTGGCCACCGTCGATGTTGGCGCTGATCGACACCACGGCATCCTGAGTCACCACCAGGGCATAAGGACGGCCGAACGAGCAATACAGGAAATCGCTGTAGTAGTTGATGTTGTGATAAGACGTGAAGACAGCGGCGTCGATATTGTTCTGGGCCAGGTAGCTGCGCAACTTGGATTGACGGTTGGCGTATTCCTGGTGCGAGAACGTCGGCTTAACTTTTTCGCCGTTTTGAATCTGTATTGTTTTCGGCATTTGCATGTCTTCACTCCTTGGTAGGTGATCAGTAGAGAGGCCCTGTTTTGGGTGCCACTGGAGATCATTCGAACAGATAAAAGGCGGCCTTTTTTGCGCGAATCCGACCCCTAGATGATCAGATCCGCCTTGCTGTAAACGCCGCTATGGAAAGGACAATATTGCCCGCCACTGCCGTACAGGCCTCGCTGCGGCAAGAACAGGCAGAGGTATAGATGAGGGGGAATGAAGGAGAGGAAACGCGCGATGTCGCGCCCATTGCAGGCGCGGATCAAGATAATTATCGAGGCAGGTTCAGCTCTGGTAGCGGGTGAACACGCGCTACGGGGACAACCGGGCAACGCCGATGAATTCGGCCAATTCGCCGACATCGAGCGTGCGGCAGGTCGGTTTGGTCAGCAGCGCCAGCGATTCGCGGACACTGTCGTCGGTACACAACTGCAATTCACTGCCAAGGCACAGAATCAGCACATCGAGGGGCTTGGCCTGGCTCAGTTGCACGGTGGCCGCCACGATGCCATTGTTGGCCTTCAGCGGCTGGCCCTCAAGGCTCAGTATCTGCCATTCGCAGACCACGCAGCGGGCCACGTCGTTGGCTTGGCGCAAGGGTTCCAGCGCAGCGGCCAAGGCATAGAAATCGAACCCTTCGGCCAGCAGGAAGCCAATACGCACGGCGCTGGCCAGGTTTTCGCTGGTTTCAGTCAATTGCTGCATGTACTGCCTCCTTCGGGTCAACTGGGCGTGGGTACGTCTACAATTGTCCACGCTGCCGCCCCTGCGCAGATGTCAGATATCGACCTCTAATTGCCACGTAAAATCAGCGCCCGCGCATCGTCCCACCCGACATGCACCCTCTGCCCGCTCTTGAGCCCAAGTAGGTCGTAATCCGCGTACGGCTTCTGCACTTGCAGTTCCAGCCCGTTGGCGGCTTCCAGGTATATGTTGACCATTGACCCAATGAATTCCTCCCCCATCACGGTACACGCCAGGCGGCTGGCTGTGGTCGGTTGCGCGGCGAGGTTGATATGTTCGGCACTGATGCACAGGGTGACCTCTTCCCCTACCGCAACAGATCGGTCTTCGGGCAAGCGTGCCAGAAAGCGACCATACGCCGAGTCCAGTTGCACCAGCCCGGTGTCGTCGAAGCCAAGCACAACGCCGCCAAGCATGTTCTTGCCGCCGACGAATTCAGCGACAAAACGGTTGTGCGGTTCGAAGAAAATATCCTTGGGCGTGCCAATCTGCTCAACCCGGCCACGGCTCATGATCACCACGCGGTCAGCCATGGCGAAGGCTTCGGATTGGCTGTGGGTGACATAGACGAAGGTGATGCCAAGGTCCTTCTGCAACCCAGTCAACACCGCCTGCATGCGCACGCTCAAGTGCGCATCGAGGGCACTGAGCGGTTCGTCCAGTAGCAGTATCGGGGGCTCGGTGACCAGTGAACGCGCCAGCGCCACCCGCTGCCGTTGCCCGCCAGAAAGCATGCTTATATCACGGTTGGCAAACTCGCCCAGGTCCAGGCGCTCTAGCCAGTGCAGGGCTTTTTTGCGCCGTTCAGCTTTGCCCATGCCGCGCATGCGCAAACCGAACTCAACGTTTTCAAGCACGCTCAGAAAGGGGAACAGCGCCAGGTTCTGCCACACCAGCGGGGTGTCCCTTTGCCAGGAATACAGGTCGTTGATGCGCTCGCCGTTCAAGCGAATTTCACCGCTGCTGGGCTTGTCGAGCCCGGCAAGCATGCGCAGCGTGGTGGTTTTACCACAGCCACTGGAGCCCATGATCGCGACGAACTCGCCCTTGTAGATTTCCAGGTTCATCGGTTCGACAGCGACGTAACTGCCGAATTGTTTGGTCACGTTATCGAATACCACTAACGGTTGAGTCATGGGGAGCTCCTGCGTCGGCATGGGATGTTCAGCTTTTTTTGCCGTCAGCCGGTTTCTTCTGCCGGCGCATGAGCAAAACCTGGGCAACGATCGTCAGCGTGATCGTGGTGATGAAAACGATCGTGCCTATCGCATTGATGGTCGGGCTGACCTGCCCTTGCAAAGTATTGAGGATGCGTACCGGGACTGTCTCGTTAAGGCCCGAAACGAACCAGGCCACCGCGAACTCGTCGAACGACACGGCCATGGTCACGAACAGTGCGGCGAAAATGCTCGGGGCGGTGAACGGCAGGATCACGTAGCGCATGGCCTGCCATTGGCTGGCGCTCAGGTTCCAGGCGGCGGCCTCCAGTTGCGGGGCCATCTGCGCCAGGCGCATGCGAATCACCGCCATGGCGAATGGTGAGCACATGACGATGTGGCAGATCATGACGGCATACAGCTCGCCGGACAGGCCGATTCGCGACAAGAACGCGAGCATCGCCAGGCCCAGAATCACCACCGGAATGGTAGGAGGCAGCAGTGCCAATGCCATGTACACCGACTTGCCAAAAAAGTGATAACGAAAGTCGGTATAGGCGGCAGTGAAGCCCAGCAGCGTGGAAACCAGCGATACCACCACACCGACGACCAGGCTGTTGTTGAAGGCTTGCCAGACTTGCGGGTCGGCGGCAATCGCTTCGTACCAGCGCAAACTGAAGCCACCCAGGGGCAAGGATGGGAAGCGGTCGACGTTGAAGGAAAACACGAAGCTGCCAATGATAGGCGTGAGGATGAACAAGAACACCAGGACGACGAAGCTGCGCAGCATGAAGTTGATGACACGATGTTCGTTCATGCGCGCCTCCTGTAGGCGTGGCGAACCATCAGGAACGCCGTGGCCAGCAAGGTCACGATCATCGTCGTGGCAATAACCGCCGCGCGTGGCCATTGCTGCCCCGATTTGGTCGTGTCGGTAATCAGGGTGCTCAAGGTTGGTGGTTGGCCGCCCCCTAGATAGAGCGGGCTGACAAAGTCACCGAAGGTCATGATGAAACAGAACAGTGCGGCGATGACGATGCCGACCCGCGCCGATGGAATCACTACCCCAAATACCGTGCGCAGACGGCCCGCGCGCAAGTTGTGGGCAGCTTCGATCAGCGTGCGGTCGATGTACATGAGGCTGAACAACTGCAGCAACACTACCAGCGGCAGGCACAGGGTGAAGTAACCCACATAGCTACCAAAACTGGTATTGAGCAAGGGCAACGGCCCAATCCCCAGCAACGCCAGGGCGCTATTGAGCAGCCCCTGGTCACTGAGAAAGACTTGCCAGGAATAGGTGCGCACCAGGTAACTGGTAAAAAATGGCGTGATCAACAACAGCACCAACCATTGCCGGGTCGATTCGCGGAACTTGAAGGCAATTGTATAGGCGCACGGAAAGGCTACGGCACTGATCAGCACACTGGCCCCCGCCGCCATCGCCCAGGTGTGCAAGTAGGCATCCCAGAAGTACTCGCGGCTGAACAGGTACTTCCAGTTCAGCCACTCGAACGCAGGGACCATGCGAAAGTTGCGCACCAGCCAAAAACTGATGGTCAGCAGAAACAGCAAGGGCGCTACAAAAAACAGTAGCTGCCAGACCAGTATCGGCAGCGACAGGATCAGCCCATACCCCGGTAAGCGCCAGGTGCGCTTGCCGAACTGCCCACGCGTGCGTGCAGGCTCCTCACTGGCGGGCAGTGGGGGCGATAGCTTGTTCGAAATCATTACGCCGCTCCTGTGTAGGCGCCATCAAGCGCCCTTGTACTGCGACCAGAAGTCGTTCCAGTCCTCCAGGCTCTGCTGCACGGGGAGCGCGCGATACTGAATACGCCCCTCGCGGATGTCGTCCATGACATTGCGCTGGCCCAGTACCATGCCTTGGCGTCTGGCTTCGGCAAGGTCGGTCTTGTTCAGCAACTCCCAGCCGCGCTTATTGGGAATCAGCGCCGGGTAAGCCTCCATCTTCGCCGACTTCACCTGGCCTTCAGGGGAGGTGATGTATTGAATGAACTTCTTCGCAAGTTCCGGGCTGTGGGCTTTCTTGGCGATGCAATAAGACTCGGTCCATTGCAGGCCGCCCTCCTCGGGTATCACTGTTTTTACCGGTGCCCCGGCACGCTGCAAGACCCCGGTAATCCAGTCGCCAATGCCACACATCGCGTGGATCTGGCCGTTTTTCAGGGAGGAGAAGGTACCGCCATAATCGAAGAACCCGGCCACTTGTCCGCGTAGGCTCATGGTTTTGTCCTGGAGCCTCTTCCAGTGCGCCGCGTCGATGTCGTAGGGCAGCCTGTTGCCATTGAGCAAACTGATCTGGCCCAGGTTTGGCAGGTGCCAGTCGAAGTGGCCGACCTTGCCCTTGAGGCTATCGTCCCAGAACACCTGGTAGCTTTTCGCCTTGGACTCCGGCAGCAACTGGGTATTGAAGGCGATACCGAGAAAGCCGAAGCGGACCATGACCGAATACAGTTCATCGCCCTGCCAGTGCCCTGGAAAGTGCTGAAACTCTGGGTAGAAGTCATCGAAGGGATAATCGGCAAGGTCCAGTCGCTCGATATAGTCGGCGGCGTTGAGTTGTTGCACATACTCGGCATCCGACAGGATCAGGTCGAAGGTGCCCGGTGGTGACTGCGAAATGAGCCCCAGCATGTTATCGCCGCCGGTGTAGTACTTGGCCCGCACCTTGACCCCATGCTCGCGCTCGAAATCCGCGACGATGTCGGGCGCGGCGTGGCCTGCCCACGCCAGTATCACCAGTTCTTTTTCGGCTGCGCCAAAGGTTCTGTTCGGAAGTACCCCGGAGAGCGCCGCCACACCGGCCAAAATGCTGCTGTTCTTGATGAATGTACGGCGTGAAAAATCGGCGCGACGCGTCATGGAGATA
>NZ_BCBD01000035.1:0-41631 GCF_001320345.1 Pseudomonas sp. NBRC 111127
ATCGTCCACCACCAGGCCGGTGGCAAGGATCAGCGCCATCAATGACAGGTTGTTGAGCGAAAAACCACACAGGTACATGACAGCGAAAGTACCCACCAGCGATACCGGCACCGCCAGGCTGGGGATCAACGAGGCGCGCAGGCTGCCGAGGAACAGGTAGACCACCAGGATCACCAGTACCACCGCGATCAGCAGGGTGTGCTCGGCCTCCTTGAGGCTGGCATTGATGACCGGCGACCGGTCCATGGCCACGCTCAACTGCACGCTGGCGGGCAGCAGCGACTGCAGGGCCGGCAGCTGCGCCTTGATCTGCCCGACCGTCTCGATGATGTTGGCGCCAGCCTGGCG
Source organism: Pseudomonas sp. NBRC 111127 (assembly GCF_001320345.1). Classification (NCBI taxonomy): domain Bacteria; kingdom Pseudomonadati; phylum Pseudomonadota; class Gammaproteobacteria; order Pseudomonadales; family Pseudomonadaceae; genus Pseudomonas; species Pseudomonas sp. NBRC 111127. Next base: position 349 of record NZ_BCBD01000035.1, read on the forward strand.
GTTGACCACCAGCAGCACTGCCGACTGGTCATTGAAGAAGCCACTGTTGTAGCGGTTTTCGACCCCGTCGGTAATCGCAGCCACGTCGGACAGACGCAGAATGGTCCCGTTCTGCTGGCGAATGACGATGGGCTCGTAGTCCTTGGCCTTCTCCAACTGGTCATTGGCGCGCACCTGCCAGTTGCGCTCGGCGTCTTCGACAAAGCCCATGGGCCGGCGCTGGTTGGCGTTGGCTACCGCGGTGCGCACTTCGTCCAGTGACAGGCCGTACTGGTTGAGCAATTGCGGTTCGACGGCAATGCGCACCGCCGGCAACGAGCTGCCGCCGATCTGCACCTCCCCTACCCCGGGCACCTGGGCCAGGCTCTGCGACAGAATGGTGTCGGCCAGGTCGTACAACTGCCCCTTCTGCAACACGTCCGAGGTCAGCGAAAGCACCATGACCGGCGCCTGCGACGGGTTGATCTTCTTGTAGGTAGGCATGCTGCGCATGCCGCTGGGCAGCAGGTTGCGGGTGGCATTGATGGCCGCCTGCACTTCACGCGCCGCACCGTCGATATCACGGCCTATCTCGAAACCGATGATCACCCGCGTCGAGCCCTGGTTGGAGCTGCTGGTCAGGGTGGTCACCCCAGCGATGCTGCCCAGCTTGCGCTCCAGTGGCGTGGCCACGGTAGAGGCCATGACCTCGGGGCTGGCACCGGACAGGTTGGCCGACACCACGATCACCGGGAAGTCCATTTCCGGCAGCGGCGCAACCGGCAGCAGCTTGAAGCTGACCCCACCCAGCAGCATGATCGCCAGGCTCAGCAGCATCGTCGCCACCGGGCGACGAATGAACGGCCCCGACAGATTCATGCTTCGGCCTGCTTCGCGCTATCGGCCGGGCGCCAGCGGCGCGCCAGGCGGTCAAAGTACAGGTAGATGACCGGGGTGGTGAACAACGTCAGCACCTGGCTGACCAGCAAGCCACCGACCATCACCAGGCCCAGCGGCTGTCGCAGCTCGGCGCCGGAGCCTGTGGCCAGCATCAGTGGCACGGCCCCGAACAGCGCCGCCAGGGTGGTCATCAGGATTGGCCGGAAGCGCAACAGCGCCGCCTGGTAGATGGCGTCCCGGGGGCTCATGCCTTGATGGCGTTCGGCTTCGAGGGCGAAATCGATCATCATGATCGCGTTCTTCTTGACGATACCGATCAGCAGGATGATGCCGATGATCGCGATCATGCCCAGGTCGTTGCCGCTGATGAGCAAGGCCAGCAAGGCGCCGACGGCCGCCGACGGCAGCGTCGAGAGGATGGTCACCGGGTGGATGTAGCTCTCGTACAGCACGCCCAGCACGATGTACATGGTGACCACCGCTGCCAGAATCAGCAGCAAGGTGCTCGACAGCGAGGCCTGGAAGGCCTCCGCCGCCCCCTGGAAGCGGGTTTGCACCCCCAGCGGCATGCCGATGTGCTGCTGTACCTGCTCGATCACCTGCACCGCTTCACCCAGCGACGCGCCATGGGCCAGGTTGAAAGACAGGGTCACGGCCGGGAACTGGCCAATGTGCGAGATCGCCAACTGGGCCTGGCGCTGCTCGATGCGCGCCAATGCCGACAGGCGTACCTGGCCGCCATCGGCAGCCTTGACGTGGACCGACTCCAGCGCCTGCGGGCCGATCACCGCGGCATCTTTGGCCTGCAGCACCACGCGGTACTGGCTGGCCTGGGTGTAGATGGTCGAGATCTGCCGCTGGCCAAACGCGTCGTACAAGGCGTTGGTGACCTGCGACACGGTGATGCCCAAACGGCTGGCCATGTCGCGGTCGATGACCAGGTATACCTGCAGGCCTTTGTCCTGCAGGTCACTGGCCACATCGGCCAGCTCGGGGCGCTGTTGCAGCGCCTGCACCAGTGTGCCGCTCCATTGCGCCAACAGGTCGGCATCGGGCGACGACAGGCTGAACTGGTACTGGGTGCGGCTGACGCGGTCTTCGATGCTCAGGTCCTGCACCGGCTGCATGAACAGGCGAATGCCCACCAAACGGTCGACTTGTGGCTGCAGCCGGCTGATCACTTCGCTGGCCGTGACGTCGCGTTCGCCGTGGGGCTTGAGGTTGATCAGCAAGCGGCCGCTGTTGAGCGTGGCGTTGTCACCATCGACACCAATATAGGACGACAGGCTTTGTACGGCCGGGTCCTGCAGGATCACCTTGCTCAAGGCCTGCTGGCGCTCGCTCATGGCGGCGAACGAAGTGGACTGCGGCGCTTCGGAGATGCCCTGGATGACCCCGGTGTCCTGCACCGGGAAGAAGCCCTTGGGCACCAACATGTAGAGGAACACCGTCAACCCCAGGCTTGCCACCGCCACCAGCAAGGTCAGCGGCTGGTGCCTGAGCACCCATTGCAGGGCGCTGCCGTAGTGTTTGATCAGCCAGTCGATCCAGGCGCCACTGGCACGGTAGAACCGGCCCTGCTCTTCTTCCTTGGGTTCACGTTTGAGCAGGCGCGCGCACATCATTGGCGTCAGGGTCAGCGACACCACCAGGGAAATCAGGATGGCCACCGCCAGGGTGATGGCGAACTCGCGGAACAGGCGGCCGACCACGTCGGCCATGAACAGCAGCGGGATCAGTACCGCAATCAGCGAGAACGTCAGCGATATCAGGGTGAAGCCAATTTGCCGGGCGCCCTTGAGCGCGGCCTGCATGGGCGTTTCGCCCTCTTCGATATGGCGGGAAATGTTCTCCAGCATGACGATGGCGTCGTCGACCACGAAGCCGGTGGCGATGGTCAGCGCCATCAGCGTGAGGTTGTTGACCGAGAAGCCGGCCAGGTACATCACGCCGAAGGTGCCGATCAGCGACAGCGGTACCGCGATGGACGGAATGAGGGTGGCGCTGGCCCGGCGCAGGAAGACGAACGTGACCATGACCACCAGCACGATGGCGATCAGCAGTTCGTGCTGGACATCCTTGACCGCGGCACGGATGGTCTGGGTGCGATCGGTGAGCACCGACACATCCAGGCCCGCAGGCAGGTTGTCGGTGATCGACGGCAGCAGCGCCTTGATGCGGTCTACCACTTCGATCACGTTGGCTCCCGGCTGGCGCTGGATGTTCAGCAGTACCGCATGGTTTTCGTTGGCCCAGGCTGCCAGGCGCTCGTTCTCGGCACCGTCGACGATTTCGGCCACGTCCTTCAGGCGCAGCGGCGCACCGTTGTTATAGGCCAGGATCAGGTTGGCGTATTCCTCGGGGGAGCGCAGCTGGTCGTTGGCGTCGAGCATCGACACGCGGGTGGGCCCGTCGAAGTTACCCTTGGGCTGGTTGACGTTGGACGCGCCGATCAGCGTGCGGACATCTTCAAGGTTCAGGCCATTGGCCGCCAAGGCATCGACATTGACCTTGATCCGCACCGCCTGGCGCTGGCCCCCGGCGATGCTCACCATGCCCACGCCGCTGATCTGCGCAAGCTTCTGCGCCACCCGGGTATCGACCAGGTCGTTGAGCTTGGGCAGCGGCATGGTCTTGCTGGAAATGGCCAAGGTCAGCACCGGCGTGTCGGCCGGGTTGACCTTGTTGTACACCGGCGGCGCCGGCAGGTCGCTGGGCAGCAGGTTACTGGCGGCGTTGATCGCGGCCTGTACCTGCTGCTCGGCAACGTCCATGTTCATGTCCAGGTTGAAACGCAGGGTGAGCACCGATGCGCCGCCGGAGCTGGTCGAGGCCATTTGCTCAAGCCCGGGCATCTGGCCGAACTGGCGCTCCAGTGGCGCGGTCACCGCGCTGGTCATGACCTCCGGGCTGGCGCCGGGGTACAGGGTCATGACGCGGATGGTCGGGTAGTCCACCTGCGGCAAGGCAGAAACCGGCAGCAGCTTGTAGGCGATCAGGCCGGCCAGCACGATGGCCAGCATGCTCAGCGTGGTGGCGACCGGCCGCAGGATGAACAGGCGCGAGAGGTTCATGCGCCCGCCTTGCCTGCTGCGGCACCAGGCTGCGCTTGCCCTGGCTGGCCCTCACCGGCATGTGTCGACCCTTTGGCATCCTGGCCCTGCAGTTTCTGGCCTGGGGTCGTCGGCACCTGCGAGCTGTTTTCGACCACCTCGACCTTGGTGCCCTCGCGCAGGCGGTCGGTACCTTCCAGTACCAGGCGGTCGCCGGCCTTCAGGCCATCGAGGATGACGCTGTGCTCGCCATCACTGGCACCGACCTTGAGCTTACGTACATTGACCGTGCTCTGGTCGTTGACGACGTAGGCGAACGTGCCGTCGTTACCGAACTGAATGGCTGCCGCCGGGGCCATGACCACCTGCTTGAGGGTGTCGGCCAGCAAACGCACGTTGACGAACTGGTTGGGGAACAGGGCCAGGTCCTTGTTCTCGAAGCGGCCCTTGAATTTCAGGGTGCCGGTGGTGGTGTCGATCTGGTTGTCGATACTGGCCAGTACCCCCTTGGACTGCAGCTTGCTGTCACTGCGGTCCCAGGCCTCGACCGGCAGGCTGGCGCCGCTGCGGTAACGCTGCAGCACGGTGTCCAGTTCAGTTTCCGGCAAGGTGAAGGCAACGCTGATGGGCTCGGTCTGGGTGATGACCACCAGGGCATTGGTGTCGTTGGCCGCTACCAGGTTCCCCAGATCGAGCTGGCGCAGGCCCACCCGGCCGTTGATCGGGGCGCGGATCTGGGTGAACTCCAGGTTCAGCCGGGCATCGTTGACTTGCGCCTGGTTGGTCTTGACCAGGCCCTGAAACTGCGCCACCTGGGCCTCGGCCGTGTCGAGGGTCTGCTTGGCGATACTGTCTTCGGCGTACAAGCCTTTGTAGCGGGCCAGGTCGACCTGGGCGTTCTTCAACTGCGCCTGGTTCTGTGCCAGCGTGCCTTCGGCCTGCTGCAGCGCGATCCGGTAGGTGCGCGGGTCGATTTCGGCGAGCAGGTCGCCGGCTTTGACCTGCTGGCCTTCCTTGAAGTGGATTTTGACCAGCTCGCCTGCCACGCGGCTGCGCACGTTGACGGTGTTGGTCGCAGTCACTGTACCCAGCGCCTTGTAATACAGCGGGAAGTCACCCACGGTCACGGGTTCGACGCGCACAGGCACCGGATCGGTTGAACCACCGAAGCCCGGGCGGCCGCCCATGCCCATGCCTTTGCCACCACGCCCGCCGCTGGCGTCCTTATGCCCAGGCGTTGCTGCAGGCCACAGCCACCAGGCCAGCGCAGCCACCAGCAGCAGGATCAGCAGGCCGAGCAGCCAGCGACGAGGGGAACGGGAATTGGACGCTTGCATGGGTTGAACGAACCTTGTTCGGAATGACGGCTTGGGGAGGGTGAACGATAAGCACTGGCATCGTTTTAGCAAAGGGCCTTTACCAGAGGTTTACCTTTGGCTGACGTTGCCAAGATGCGGAATTTTAAATGAAAACGGCCCGGAACGTGGTCCAGGCCGTTACAGGGTGTTGCTTGGAGCGCGCTGAGGGCTGTGGGGTTCCACAGCCTGCGCCGGCCCCTTCGTGGCTAAGCCTGCTTATACAGGGCTGCCACGACCTGCAAGCGCTCCGCGACAGGCGCGCTGCTTACTTCAGTACCGCCAGTGCAGCCTCGTAGTCCGGTTCTTCAGCGATTTCGCCGACCAGCTCGCTGTGCAGCACTTTATCGTTCTCGTCCACCACCACCACGGCGCGGGCCGCCAGGCCAGCCAGCGGGCCATCGGCGATGGCCACGCCGTAGTTTTCGAGGAACTCGCGGCCGCGCAGGGTCGACAGGTTCTTCACGTTCTCCAAGCCCTCGGCGCCGCAGAAACGTGCCTGCGCAAACGGCAGGTCGGCGGAGATGCACAGCACCACGGTGTTGGCTACATCGTTGGCCTGGGCGTTGAACTTGCGCACCGAAGTGGCACAGGTTGGGGTGTCGACGCTCGGGAAGATGTTCAGCACCTTGCGCTTGCCGGCGTAGTCTTTCAGCGACTTGTCAGCCAGGCCTTCACCCACCAGGGAAAAAGCCGGAGCCTGGGCGCCGGCCTGTGGCAGGTTGCCGTTGACCTGAACCGGGTTGCCTTTGAGAGTCACTTGAGCCATGACGAAATCCTTATGCGGGGTTTGAAAAGGACACCGAGTTAAGCATGAAGGCGGCCTAGTGCCTATGGGGGCGGGTGAAATTCTTCTATGGCCAGACTTTTTATGTGGATAAAAGCGGATACCCCTAACGCAGGACAGCAACCGCCCTTATCGCTCACCTTTAAAAGCCTGATAACAATGTTTGTTGTTTAGGCTCGCACAATGGAAGGAGCTTGGTTTCCAACATGCTCGCAAGGCCTGTGGTAGAGGCGATCCGGCCCAACTAATCGCCCACTCGCAGATAGCAAGGTAAATAATCCTACAAATCTATCGGAAATTTCGCCCACGCGAATATCTTGTACATCTTAAAAGAGGCGCTACTATCGGAGGGGCCATAATAAAACGAACCTGATGGATATTTATATCAAGCCTATCAAGATGGAGTCCGCAAAACTTGCCAACAAGCCCCAATGAGCCAGCGAGAGCGATGCCTAATTGCGCACCGACGCTGCGAGCTATTGAGCGTACCGAATTGCTAGCCAACAAAGATTATTTCTTGCTATTTAAAGCTTCCGGGTTGGTAGCATGATCGCTTACTCAGCTAAACTGCGCCACCCTCTGTACTCGACATTGCTGGTTATGATATCCCTGCTAGGGGTATTTCCGCTGGATGTGATCCTACCCTCATTCCCTACGCTGGCAGATAGGTTTCGGGTCGGTGCAGAGCAGATAGCCTACTCGGTGAGTTTCTTTGCTGTCGGCGTTGCAATGGCGCAACTCGTCATCGGCCCTCTGTCGGATAGTATCGGGCGCAAACGTCTGTTGCTGGGCGGGCTCGGATTAGCCATTTTAGGGGCGCTTGGTTGCGCATGCTCTACCACCTATCAAATGTTCATGGCATTCCGTTTACTACAGGCGCTGGGGTGTGGCAGCCTCGTCTTAGGCCAAGCGCTAGTGCAGGATCTATACAGAGATGAACATCGTAATACCATGCGAATCCTCTTAACCAGCTCAAGCGGGCTGTTCATCTCAATATCGCCGCTGGTAGGTGCGCTCCTCCAGCAATCTTTTGGCTGGCAGGCAAGCTTTATAAGCTTCGCTATTATCGCTACTATAGTTTCACTTCTGGCGTATGTACTCCTACCAAGTACAACTGCCTTGCAACGCAAAGCGTCCGGTATTTCCAGTTATCGTATAATGCTGCGAGACACGACCTTCCTCGCCTATACACTGCAGACCAGTCTCGCCTTCTCCTGCCATTTTTCCTTTATCGTGATAGCACCACTCCTCCTGATGAGCAGGTTGGGGCTGACGACCTATCAATTTTCCATTGTATTTATTGGCTACGGAGTGGCATACATCGCCGGGGGAGCGGCTGCAACCTATCTGAACCGACGTGTTAGCCCACAGGCTCAAATAAAAGCGGGCTTTCTGCTCATCAGCGCCGGGGGCATAACCCTTGTTATCTGGGAACGGTTTTCGGAGCTATCTGTGGCAGGCATTATGCTAGCTGTGCTCATATGTACTACAGGGACAACGCTGGTGCGCCCGGCCGCGACGACGCAGGCCTTGGCACGCTATCCATGTCAGGCGGGTGCTGCAGCATCGCTTAACACGACATTCCTGTTCGCTGGGGCTGGCGGTATAAGCAGTGTGGTAGCAGGCGTCGAGCGTACGCTTCCAGGGGGCTTGGGGCTGCTGTTCGTGCTAGCGAGCTTGTGCGGGGGGTGGCTACTTGCTTACACCAAGGTCGATGAGATCCCATGTAGGTGAGACCCTGATTTCACGCGCAAAAAACCCGGGCGGCGCCAGCCAACCCGGGCTTGTTTCATAGCCAGCCGTGACTCAGCCCAGCAGGCCGTACACCACCGAAGTCAGCGCAAGCAGGCCCACCACTACCACGAATACGTTGGACGCCGCGCCGCTGTACTTGCGCATGGACGGTACACGGCGGATAGCGTACATCGGCATCAGGAACAGCAGCACCGCAAGGATCGGGCCGCCGAGCGATTCGATCATGCCGAGGATGCTCGGGTTGAGGGTGGCGACGATCCAGCACACTACCAGCATCAACCCTGCAACCACCCGGTCCAGGGCCTTGGCGCCCGGGCGCGCGCCGGTCTTGGCGATAATGCCCTTGAGGCCTTCACTGGCACCGATGTAGTGGCCGAGGAACGACTTGGCGATGGCCACGAAGGCAATCAGCGGCGCGGCAAACGCGATGGTGGGGTTGCTGAAGTGGTTGGCCAGGTACGACAGGATCGACAGGTTCTGCGCCTTGGCTTCAGCCAGCTGCGCGCTGCTCAGGGTCAGCACGCAGCTGAACACGAAGAACAGCACCATCACCACCATCAACAGGTGGGCACGGCGCAGAATCTGCCCGCTGCGCTCATCGGCGTGGTCGCCGTAGCGGCGTTTCTGGTCCACGGCGAAGGCCGAGATGATTGGCGAGTGGTTGAAGGAAAACACCATCACCGGAATGGCCAGCCACAAGGTGTGCAGGAAGGCCGAGGCCGGTGGCACCTGGGTGGCGCTATCGAGGATACCGCCAGTCCAGTGCGGCACCAGGTACAGGCCCAGCAGCGCCAGGGCAACGATGAACGGGTACACCAGCAGGCTCATGACCTTGACCGTGGCCTGCTCGCCGCAGCGCACGATGGCCAGCAGGCCAAGAATCAGCACGAACGACAGCATGGCCCGTGGCGGTGGCTGCAGGTGCAACTGGTGCTCGATGAAGCTGGACACGGTGTTGGTCAGCGCCACGCTGTAGATCAGCAGGATCGGGAAGATGGCGAAGAAGTACAGCACGGTGATCGAGGTGCCCGCAGTGCTGCCGAAATGCTCCTTGACCACCTCGGTGATATCACCACCGGTGCGCCCGGAAAGCACGAAACGGGTCAGCCCACGGTGGGCGAAATAGGTCATCGGGAATGCCAGCACGGCCAGGATCAGCAGCGGCCAGAAGCCGCCAAGGCCGGCGTTGATCGGCAGGAAAAGGGTGCCAGCACCGATGGCGGTGCCGAACAGGCCCAGCATCCAGGTGGTGTCGTGCCGCGCCCAGTTACCGAGGGTGGCGGGGGTCGATTCTGCAAAGCGTTGTTCAACGCTTGGGGCCTGCTCATTCATTCCGGGTGAAGCTCCACTCGCAAGACTGCAACAGGCTGAGAATGGCGAAACAGTGCGTTCGCCCAACTCAACCGGAAAAGAGGGGCGCGATTGTGCACGGAAAGGTTGCACTTGCGAAGCCCTTTTCCGAGGGGCGGTTGCACTTGTCTTTACAAGTGGTAGGCATCGCGGGTGTTGGGCGGTGGATGCAAGAGCGGCCTTGCAGCGCGAACGGGGTGCTCAGCACCCCGATGCACGGTTACTTCTGCACGGCAGCAAACGCCTCGGCTACGCGTTGAAGGTTGGCCGGGCGCAGGCCGGACATGCACACGCGGCCGCTATCGATCAGGTACACGCCAAATTCGTCGCGCAGGCGGCGGACCTGCTCGACGCTGAAGCCGGTGTAGCTGAACATGCCACGCTGGCGCAGGAAGAACTGGAAGTCCTGGCCTGGAAGCAGCACGGCCAGGGCATCGACCAGCGCCTGGCGCATATCCAGAATGCGCTTGCGCATCACTTCGACTTCCTCGGCCCACTGGGCATTCAGGCCGGCATCGCCGAGCACCCCAGCCACCAGTTGGGCACCGAAGTTGGGCGGGCTGGAATAGTTGCGGCGCACGGTGGCCTTGAGCTGGCCCAGCACGCTCTGTGCGGTGGCCGCGTCGTCGCACACCACTGACAAGCCACCGACCCGCTCGCCATACAGCGAGAAGATTTTCGAGAACGAGTTGCTGACCAGGCACGGTACGCCGGCACGGGCCATTTCGCGGATGGCGTAGGCGTCTTCGACCAAGCCCTCGGCAAAGCCCTGGTAGGCGATGTCGAGGAACGGGATCAACTGGCGGGCCTTGACCACTTCTACCACCTGCTGCCACTGGTTCTGGGCCAGGTCGGCACCGGTCGGGTTATGGCAGCACGGGTGCAGCAGGACCACGCTATTGGCCGGCAGCGCTTGCAGGGTGGCCAGCATGCCGTCGAAGTCGACGCCGCGAGTGGCCTGATCGAAGTACGGGTAGGTGTGCACCTTGAAGCCGGCCCCCTCGAAGATGGCGCGGTGGTTGTCCCAGGTCGGGTTGCTGACCCAGACTTCCGACTGCGGGAAGTAGCGCTTGAGGAAGTCGGCGCCGACCTTCAACGCGCCAGAGCCACCCACGGTCTGCACCGTGGCCACTCGCCCACCCGTCACGGCCGGGTGATCGGCGCCGAACAGCAGCGCCTGAATCGCCTGACGGTAGCTGGCCAGGCCTTCCATAGGCAGGTACAGGGACGCTTCATGGTCCTGGCCGGCAATGCGCTTTTCCACCGCATCCACCGCCGCCAATTGCGGCACCACGCCGGCCTCATCGTAATACAGGCCTATGCTCAGGTTGACCTTGTCGGCGCGCGGGTCGGCCTTGAAAGTTTCCATCAACGAGAGGATCGGGTCGCCGGCATAGGCATCGACATGTTTGAACACAGCGTGCAGCTCCTTGGATCAGGACAGTACGAAAAGTCAGCCCTGAGCATACCCGCACACACGGCTCAGGAACATCCACTAATGTGCAAGGTTGTCTATGCAACATTGCATGGCCAGGGTTTTATGCTGGCAGTGATGGCCTAATCGCCGGCAAGCCAGCTCCCACAGGGATCGCATCAGGGCTGATAGGTGTTGTCACAGGCGCTGAAGAGGCAGTGGCAAGCACCCGGCAACCCTGATGCCATTGCCAGAAACCCTAGAATCTCCCACTGCGGGAGCTGGCTTGCCGGCGATTAGGCCGGGTCAGCCAAGCAACGCTTTCAGGCCTTGCAATTCCTGCTCGGTCAGCGCCACCCCCTCCTCGTCTGCCACCTCGCGCTCGCGGTAACGCCGTTCACCCGGCATGCGCGTCAACCCCGCCGCCTGCATCTGCTCCACCAGATTGCGGCTGCGCTGGGCAAAGCGCTCGCCCTCGGCCTTGCTCGGGTCGATGACGATGATCAGTTGCCCGGTCCATGGCGTTTTCGCCCCCGGGTGCTCCGACCAGTCGAATTCCCAGGAGAAGTGCCCGCCTGTCAGCGCCGCCGCCAGCAATTCGACCATCATCGACAGCGCTGAGCCCTTGTGCCCGCCAAATGGCAGCAAGGCACCGCCCTCTAGAATCGCCTTGGGCTCGGTGGTTGGTTCGCCATTGGCATCGACACCCATGCCTTCGGGAAGCGGCTGGCCGGCACGCGCGGCAATCTGCACGTCGCCGTGGGCCATGGCGCTGGTGGCCATGTCGAAGACGATCGGGTCATGCTCGGCGCAGGGTGCTGCAAAGGCGATAGGGTTGGTGCCGAACAGAGGCTTGCGGGCCCCATGCGGCACCACACAGGTCATGCTGTTGACCACGCTGAGGGCCACCAGGCCCTCTTCAGCGAACGGCTCCACGTCTGGCCACAAGGCGGCGAAATGGTGCGAGTTGTGGATCGCCAGCACGGCAATGCCGGCGTTGCGCGCCTTGGCCACCAACAGGTCGCGTGCCGCCGCCAGTGCGGGCTGGGCGAACCCGCCAGCGGCATCGACGCTGACATAGCCGGCGGCAAGGTCACTGACCTTGGCCACGGCCCGCCCATCGACCCAGCCGCTGTTCAGCGTGGACACATACCCCGGCATGCGGAACACCCCATGGCTATGGGCACCATCGCGCTGGGCGCTGGCACAATTGTGGGCCAGCACCCTGGCCACGCTGTCGCTGCAGCCATGGCGCTGGAAGATAGCCTGCAGCAGGCCTTGCAGCTCGGTAAACGGCACGCGCACGACGGTGCCGGTGGACGGTGCGGACATCTGAAGCTCCTTGTTGATTTTGGAGTGGCTACAGCGTTGCAACGGCAAAACTTACCCGCGAGTGACAGCGATCTGTCAAATTTTGACCTAGCGCGGCCTGGCCATGTGCATGGCCCACTTGCTGCAATACCTGCGCGATGGGGTGCAACTGGTCGACCTCAGTGCCGGGCACTTTGCCGACGTGCTGCTCGGTAACAACGCGTTCGTCGGCTACACCACGTGGTCGGCGGGCAAACAACAATAGCAAACACCTGGAAGCCCGCCTGGGCCGGCACCTGAACTGACCGAGGGATACGTTCCATGCATTGCCAGACCTTAGTCCTCGGCGCCGGCATCGTCGGCGTCAGCACCGCCCTGCACTTGCAAGCCCGCGGGCGCCAGGTTGTACTGCTCGACCGCGACGAACCGGGCAGCGGTACCAGCCACGGCAACGCCGGGCTGATCGAGCGCTCCAGCGTCATCCCCTATGCCTTCCCACGGCAACTGGGCGCCCTGCTGCGCTATGGCCTGAACCGCCAGCCCGACGTGCGCTACAGCCTGGCGCATCTGCCCAAGGCGGCACCGTGGCTGTGGCGCTACTGGCGCCAGTCCGCCCCCGGGCGCCTGGCAGGTGCCGCCGCCGATATGCTGCCATTGGTGCAGCGCTGCGTGGAGGAACACGACGTACTGATCGCAGCTGCCGGCCTGCAAGGGCTGGTGCAGGCCAAAGGCTGGATCGAGGTGTTCCGCGATCCGACGCTGTTCAGCCAGGCCAAGGCCGATGCCAAAAGCCTGAGCCGTTACGGCCTGCAGTTCGAAATACTGGAATGCGGCCAGTTGCAGGCTCGCGAACACCAGCTGGATGCCACCGTGGTCGGCGGCATCCATTGGCTTGACCCGAAAACCGTCAACAACCCCGGCGCCCTCACCCGTGGGTATGCAGCCTTGTTCCAGCAACGCGGCGGGCAGTTCCTGCATGGCGATGCGCGCAGCCTGCGTCAGCACCACGGCAAGTGGCAGGTCGACAGCCGCCGTGGCCCGATCACTGCCGACGAGGTTGTCGCCTGCCTGGGCCCCCAGTCGGGCGACCTGTTCAGCGGCCTGGGCTACCGGATACCGCTGGCGATCAAGCGCGGCTACCACATGCACTACGGCACCCGTGGCGGCGCGCAACTGAAGCACGCGATCTGCGACACCCAGGGCGGTTATGTGCTGGCACCGATGGCGCGCGGCGTGCGCTTGACCACCGGTATCGAGTTCGATGCCGCCAATGCGCCCGCCAACCAGATCCAGCTGGGCCGTTGCGAAGCCTTGGCGCGCAAGCTGTTCCCCGCGCTGGGCGAGCGCCTGGACGACGCACCGTGGCTGGGGCGGCGCCCGTGCCTGCCCGACATGCGCCCGGTCATTGGCCCGGCGCCACGCCACCCGGGGCTGTGGTTCAACTTTGGCCACGCCCACCACGGCCTCACCCTGGGCCCGGTCAGCGGCCGCCTGCTGGCCGAGCTGGTGACCGGGGAACGCCCCTTCACCGACCCCGCGCCTTACAGCGCAACCCGTTTCGACTGAGCCACGCGGGAGCACAACACGATGACCGCGCCCTTGAGCCTTGCCACCGTTACCCCTGAACCCGACCCGCGCCCGGTGCTGATCCGCATCGAAGGCTTGAACAAGCACTACGGGGCGTTCCCCTGGACCCTGAGATGGTCGCCGAAGTGCCGGATGTGCTGGTGCAACTGGCCGGCACGGGCATGACCATGCTTTGCGTCACCCACGAAATGGGCTCTGCCCGGCAAATGTCCGAGCGGGCCAAGGGGTTCCTGGCGCAGATCCTGCACTGATTGCAGACCTGTCACTGAACTTGTAGGAGCGGCCTTGTGTCGCGAAAGGGCTGCACAGCAGCCCCGGCAATGTATGCACCAGTGCTGAAATCCGGGGGCCGCTATGCGGCCCTTTCGCGACACAAGGCCGCTCCCACAACGACCGCGTTGATTTCAAGCCAGCTATTTCATTGCACGGCTGCAAAGACCCGACTGCGTCGTTAAATATTATTGACCGAACCTCCCGCCAAACCCACGCCGCCACAGGCCCGCATCGGTTCAACCCACCCAAAACCGGCGCATTTCCCGCCTTGCAGCCCCTTTCAGTCGTTTGACATATCGAACGGCTCTGGCAAGCTATCTACAGGCCCCGACCGGCATCGTCAGCTCGACGAGCCGGCAGTGCTCGGGGCTCCAGGCGCCACTCAGAGCCCCGCGCCGTGCGCCTGCACAACAACGACAGGTCGAACCTGTCCCAAGGTGACATATGTCCAACAGCAACATTGGCAACAAGCAACCTTCCCTGCGCAAACCCGTCGTCCTGATGACCATGGGCAGCCAAGAGCGCAAAGGCCATGACTACCAGGTCATGACCCACAAATACATCACCCCGCTGGTCGAGTTCGCTGATTGTGTCCCGGTGCTGGTGCCCACCTGCTGCGGCATTGACGACCTCGAGACCTATCTGGACATGGCCGACGGCGTTTACCTGACCGGCGCTGGCAGCAACATCGACCCGGCGCTGTACGGCCAGGAAAACCAGACCCCAGGCAAAGGCCAGGACCAGAACCGCGACCTGTTCGACATTCCGCTGGTCAAGGCGGCGCTCAAGCGTGGCCTGCCCATCTTCGGCATCTGCCGGGGCATGCAGGAAATCAACGTGGCGCTGGGTGGCGACATCTACCAGAAGGTGTACGCCGAACCGGGTTTCAATGACCACCGGGAAAACCCGGAAGACCCGGTCGAAGTGCAGTACGCCCAGGTTCACAGCGTAAAGATCAAGCCAGGCAGCTGGCTGCGCGACACGTTGGGTTGCGACGAAATCCGCGTCAACTCGCTGCACGGCCAGGGCCTGCACAAGCTCGGCGCCGGCATCGAGGCCATCGCGCATGCGGAAGACGGCCTGGTCGAGGCCATTCATGCGCCAAGCATTTCGCCGTTCCTGTTCGCCGTGCAATGGCACCCAGAATGGCAAGCCGCGCAGAACCCCGACTCGATCAAGATCTTCCAGGCGTTCGGTGACGCGTGCCGCGCCCAGGTTCGCAAGGCGCAGGTCAAGCGCGCTGCCTGACCTACAGTTTCCCCTGCTTTGATCGCGGGGCGGCGCAAGGCCGCCCCCGCCTCCCCCGGTCACCCTCTGCTGGTCCCAGAATATCTGCCGTGGAATCGGGCGGCGGGTTTTTGCCTGTCTTTGCGATCGTTTTTTTCGTTTGGCCTTGAGAGATACGATGACTACCGGGTGGTGGTCGTCGGTTTTTCAGCGCCTGTGAGATCGAGCGCCGCCCGCGCGGCGCATCGCGAGCTGCGCTCGATCTGCAACCCACCACACATATCGAGGCGGGCACCTCGACGCGTACACCCTCGCGGAAAACAAAATTCCAAGAAAGCACTGGTCATCCCCAAGGTTGTACGATAACTTACCTCCAACGCAAAACTACACCTCCACCCAAGCGCCACAGGATGCCAACAACAATGAATCCACAAGAACTCAAATCCATCCTCTCCCACGGCCTGCTGTCTTTCCCGGTCACCGACTTCAACGCCCAGGGCGACTTCAACCCGGCGGGCTACATCAAGCGCCTGGAGTGGCTGGCCCCTTATGGCGCCAGTGCCCTGTTCGCCGCCGGTGGTACGGGTGAGTTCTTCTCCCTGGCTGCCAGCGAATACAGCCAGGTCATCAAGACCGCAGTCGATACCTGCGCCACTTCGGTACCGATCCTCGCCGGCGTGGGTGGCTCCACCCGCCAGGCCATCGAATATGCGCAAGAAGCCGAGCGCCTGGGCGCCAAGGGCCTGCTGCTGCTGCCGCACTACCTGACCGAAGCCAGCCAGGACGGTGTTGCCGCCCACGTGGAAGCCGTGTGCAAGTCGGTGAAGATCGGCGTGGTGGTGTACAACCGCAATGTCTGTCGCCTGAACGCCGACCTGCTGGAAAAACTGGCCGAACGCTGCCCTAACCTGATCGGCTACAAGGACGGCCTGGGCGATATCGAGCTGATGGTGTCGATCCGCCGCCGCCTGGGTGATCGCTTCAGCTACCTGGGCGGCCTGCCAACCGCCGAAGTGTATGCTGCTGCCTACAAGGCCCTGGGCGTACCGGTCTACTCCTCGGCAGTGTTCAACTTTGTGCCGAAGACTGCGATGGACTTCTACAACGCCATCGCCCGCGACGACCACGCTGCCGTGGCCAAGCTGATCGATGATTTCTTCCTGCCCTACCTGGACATCCGCAACCGCAAGGCTGGCTACGCCGTAAGCATCGTCAAGGCCGGCGCCAAGCTGGCCGGTTACGACGCAGGCTCGGTGCGTACCCCGCTGACCGACCTCACTGCCGAAGAGTACGAAATGCTCGCCGCGCTGATGGACAAGATGGGCCCGCAGTAAGCGCTGCCTGCGGCCTGCCATATGCCGCGCCCGGAGTGGGCCTGCCCCGCTCCGGTTACCATTCGTGAGCCCGCACAAAAATAACTAGTGGGAGTACAACCAGCATGCAAGCGACTAAAAAGACGCATGTGCGCTACCTGATCCTGTTCATGCTGTTCCTGGTGACCACGATCAACTATGCCGACCGCGCGACCATTGCAATCGCAGGCTCCAGCCTGCAGAAAGACCTCGGCATTGACGCCGTAACCCTCGGTTATATCTTCTCCGCCTTCGGATGGGCTTACGTGGCTGGCCAGATTCCTGGTGGCTGGCTGCTCGACCGCTTCGGTTCCAAGAACGTCTACGCCTTCAGCATCTTCACCTGGTCGCTGTTCACCCTGTTGCAGGGCTTTGTCGGCGGCCTGCCGGTTGCCTGGGCAGTCGTGACCCTGTTCACCTTGCGCTTCCTCGTCGGCTTTGCCGAAGCCCCGTCGTTCCCGGGTAACGCCCGTATCGTCGCGGCCTGGTTCCCGACCCAGGAACGCGGCACCGCCTCGGCCATCTTCAACTCCGCGCAGTACTTCGCCACCGCCCTGTTCGCACCGATCATGGGCTGGATCGTGTTCAGCTTCGGCTGGGAGCACGTGTTCGTGGTGATGGGGGCGCTGGGCATCATCTTCTCGATGGTGTGGCTGAAAACCATCTACAACCCGCGCCAGCATCCACGCATCAGCCCGGCCGAGCTCGAACACATCGAGCAGAACGGCGGCCTGGTCGACATGGACCACAAGCGCGGCAACGATGGCCCGAAATGGGGTTACATCAAGCAGCTGCTGACCAGCCGCATGCTGCTGGGCGTGTACCTGGGCCAGTATTGCATCAACGCCATCACCTACTTCTTCCTGACCTGGTTCCCGGTATACCTGGTGCAGGAACGCGGCATGACCATCCTCAAGGCCGGCTTCATCGCCTCGCTGCCGGCGGTATGCGGCTTTATCGGCGGCGTGCTGGGCGGGGTGATCTCGGACTGGCTGCTGCGCCGTGGCAACTCGTTGACCTTCTCGCGCAAGCTGCCGATCGTCTGCGGCCTGATGCTGTCGACCACCATGGTGTTCTGCAACTACGTAGACGCCGAGTGGATGGTCGTCGGTTTCATGACCCTGGCCTTCTTCGGCAAAGGCATCGGCGCGCTGGGCTGGGCGGTAGTGGCAGACACCTCGCCGAAGCAGATCGCCGGCCTGTCGGGCGGCCTGTTCAACACCTTCGGCAACATCGCCTCGATCACTACGCCTATCGTCATCGGCTACATCATCAGCGCCACGGGTTCGTTCAAGTGGGCCCTGGTCTACGTAGGCGCCAACGCCCTGGTAGCGGTGTTCAGCTACCTGGTGATCGTTGGCCCGATCAAGCGTATCGAACTGCGCGACGACGCCCCGAAGCCACAGGCTGAGCCTGCTGCCAACGGCGAACTGGCCAGCTCGCGCCATTGAGTGACACGCCCGAGCCGGCTCGTTCGGTGCGGGCGGATGTACAAAAAAGCCTGAGAACCTGACAAGTAGGGCCCAAACATGCAGTTGATCGAACATTCCGACTCGCCCCGCTACGTGCGCCTGCACGACGATGACAACGTCGTGGTGGTGGTCAATGACGGCGGCCTGGGCGAAGGTGCCCGTTTTGCCGACGGCCTGACCCTGGTCGAGGGCGTACCGCAAAGCCACAAGGTCGCCACCGTGACCATCGCCAAGGGCGAGCCGGTGCGCCGCTACGGGCAAATCATCGGTTATGCGCTGGAAGACCTGCGCCAGGGCAGCTGGGTACAGGAAAGCCAGCTGGCCATGCCCGCTGCCCCGGAACTGGACAGCCTGCCACGCTGCGATGCCGTGCCACAGCCGCTGCCGCCACTGGAAGGTTTCACCTTTGAAGGCTACCGCAACGCCGACGGCACGGTGGGCACGCGCAATATCCTTGGCATCACCACCACCGTGCAGTGCGTGACCGGCGTGCTGGAGCACGCGGTCAAGCGCATCCGCAGCGAACTGCTGCCCCAATACCCCAACGTCGATGACGTGGTAGCCATCACACACAGCTACGGCTGCGGCGTGGCCATCAACGCCCGCGACGCCTATATCCCGATCCGCACCGTGCGCAACCTGGCGCGCAACCCCAACCTGGGCGGCGAAGCGCTGGTCATCAGCCTGGGCTGCGAAAAGCTGCAGGCCGGCCAGGTGATGCACGACAACGACCCGTCGGTAGATCTCAGCGACCCGTGGCTGTACCGCCTGCAGGACGCCAGCCTGGGCTTTGTGGAAATGATCGAGCAGATCATGGCGCTGGCCGACACCCGCCTGAAGAAACTCGACCAGCGTCGACGCGAAAGCGTACCGGCCAGCGAGCTGATCCTGGGCATGCAATGCGGTGGCAGCGACGCCTTTTCGGGCATTACCGCCAACCCGGCGCTGGGTTATGCCGCCGACCTGTTGGTACGTGCCGGTGCCACCGTGCTGTTCTCGGAAGTGACCGAGGTTCGCGACGCCATCTACATGCTGACTTCGCGCGCGCAAAACCAGGCAGTGGCCGACGCGCTGGTCAGCGAAATGGACTGGTATGACCGCTACCTGCAGCAAGGCGCCGCCGACCGCAGCGCCAATACCACACCCGGCAACAAGAAAGGCGGCCTGTCGAATATCGTCGAAAAGTCGCTGGGTTCGATCGTCAAGTCCGGCAGCGGGGCCATACAGGGCGTGCTTGGCCCAGGCGAGCGGGTCAAGGGCAAGGGCCTGATCTTTTGCGCCACCCCGGCCAGCGACTTTGTCTGTGGCACCCTGCAACTGGCCGCAGGCATGAACCTTCATGTCTTCACCACGGGCCGCGGCACGCCGTATGGCCTGGCCATGGCGCCCGTAGTCAAGGTGTGCACCCGCAGCGAACTGGCGCAGCGCTGGCCGGACTTGATCGACATCGACGCCGGGCGCATCGCCAGCGGCCGCGCGACCATCGAGGAACTGGGTTGGGAGCTGTTCCACTACTACCTCGACGTTGCCAGTGGCCGCAAGCAGACCTGGGCCGAGCAGCACCGCTTGCACAACGACATCACCCTGTTCAATCCGGCGCCAATTACCTGATGCCCTGGGCAGGCTCGCCCAGCACTCTTCATTCAGCCACCCTCACAGGAGCACCCCATGCCTGAAATCCTCGGCCACAACTTCATCGCCGGCCAGCGCAGCGCCGCTGGCGCACAGCGCCTGCAGAGCCTGGACGCCAGCACTGGCGAAGCCCTGCCGTACAACTTTGCCCAGGCTACCGAGGGCGAAGTCGACCAAGCCGCCAAAGCCGCGGCCGCCGCTTTCGCCGAATTCCGCCAACTGGCCCCGGCGCGGCGCGCCGAATTTCTGGATGCCATCGCCGCCGAACTGGACGAGTTGGACGAGGCCTTCATCGCTATCGTCTGCCGCGAAACCGCACTGCCCGCCGCACGTATCCAGGGTGAGCGCGGCCGTACCAGCGGCCAGATGCGCCTGTTCGCCGAGGTGTTGCGCCGTGGCGACTACCTGGGCGCACGCATCGACCTCGCCCTGCCCGAACGCCAGCCACTGCCACGCGTGGACCTGCGCCAGATGCGCATTGGCGTTGGCCCGGTCGCGGTGTTCGGCGCCAGTAACTTCCCGCTGGCGTTCTCCACCGCAGGTGGCGACACCGCCGCGGCGCTGGCCGCCGGCTGCCCGGTGGTGTTCAAGGCGCACAGCGGCCACATGGCAACCGCCGACCTGGTCGGCTGCGCCATCACCCGGGCAGCCGAGCGTACCGGCATGCCCCAGGGGGTGTTCAACATGGTGTTCGGTGGCGGCGTGGGCGAGTGGCTGGTCAAGCACCCGGCCATCCAGGCTGTAGGTTTCACCGGTTCGCTGAAAGGCGGCGACGCCCTGTGCCGCATGGCCGCAGAACGCCCCCAGCCGATTCCGGTGTTCGCCGAGATGTCCAGCATCAACCCGGTGATCATCCTGCCGGGCGCCCTGGCCAAGCGTGGCGACGCCATCGCCCGTGAGCTGGCCGGTTCGGTGTGCCTGGGCGCAGGGCAGTTCTGCACCAACCCGGGCCTGGTCATCGGGCTGCAATCGCCACCGTACAGCCAGCTGTTGGCTGAGCTGGGTCAGCACCTGGGCCAGCAGGCCGGCCAGGTCATGCTCAACGCCGGCGGCCTGCGCAGTTATGTCGCTGGCCTGGAGCACCTGCACGCCCATGCTGGTATCGAGCACTTGGCCGGCCAGGCACAGCACGGCAGCCAGGCCCATGCCCAGTTGTTCAAGGCCGATGCCCGGTTGCTGGTCGAGTCCGACCCATTGCTGCAGGAGGAAGTGTTCGGCCCCACCACCGTGGCCGTGGAAGTTCAGGATAACGACCAGTTGCGCGCTGCCGTGCTTGGCCTGCGCGGCCAGCTGACCGCCACACTGATCGGCGAGCCTGAGGACTTTGAAGCCTTTGCCTGGCTGGTACCACTGCTGGAAGAGAAAGTCGGGCGGATTCTGCTCAATGGTTACCCGACAGGTGTCGAGGTATGCGATGCCATGGTCCACGGCGGGCCGTACCCGGCAACTTCCGACGCCCGCGGAACCTCGGTCGGCACCCTGGCTATCGACCGCTTCCTGCGCCCCGTGTGCTACCAGAACTATCCGCAGGCGCTGTTGCCCGAAGCCCTGCGTGACAGCAACCCGCTGGGGCTGCGGCGGTTGGTGAATGGGCAGTGGCGCGACGGGGCGATCTGACGCCCCTTTGCGGCACGGGCCTCAGGCCCCTTGCGCCTCAGCCTCTTCATGCACCTGACGCAAACGCTCACGGCTATTGCTCAGGTGCATGCGCATGGCCATTTTGGCCCCTTCGCTGTCTCGCCGTGCAATGGCTTCATAGATGGCTTCATGCTCATGGCGCAGCCGGCTCATGTAATGGGCCTGGTCATCACGCGCCAACCGCGCTGAATTCAACCGGGTCCGGGGGATGATGCTGGTGCCCAGGTGGTTGAGGATGTCGGCGAAGTAATGGTTGCCACTGGCCTGGGCAATGCGCAGGTGAAACTGGAAATCGGCCGACACGGCATCGGTGGCGTGGGCCGCCCCCTCGTTCAGCTCATCCAGCGCCGCGCGCATGCCGGCCAGCTCGTCATCGCTGCGGCGTTGTGCGGCAAGCCCCGCCGATTCGATCTCCAGGGCAATGCGCAACTCCAGCACCGCCAGCACCTCACGCAGGTTAACGACGGTAGCCGGGTCGATCCGGAAGCCCCCGGTCGCCGGCGCATCCAGCACGAACGTACCGATGCCGTGGCGGGTTTCCACCTGCCCGGCGGCTTGCAGCCGCGAAATGGCCTCACGCACCACCGTGCGGCTGACGCCCTCTTCAACCATGATCTGCGATTCGGTCGGCAGCTTGTCGCCGCGCTTGAGCTGGCCGCTGCGAATACGCTCGGTCAGCACCGTAACCAGTTCCTGGGCCAGACTGCGTGGCTTGCGCCGGGTCCTTGCCTGTACCTGCTGCTCTGTCATCGCCCTGTGTTTCACCTTGAAAGACAGCGCTTATCATAGCGCAAGCAGTTGTACGATCACATATGCCGCGTGCGGATTTCATTGCCTGCCTGGGGCTGCACCTACCCGACAAACCTGGAAGTGCTGGCACAGAGCCTGCGCTGCAGGATACTGTGCGTTTCCACCTCACGCATCCATGGAAGGAACTGCCAGTATGAAAACCTATGACCGCCTTTTGCTCGGCTGCGGCTTACTGATCCCCTTGTGGCTGTTGGGCGGGGTCTGGCTCACTGCACTGGCGTACCCCGGCTACGACCATTTCCAACAAGCCATGAGCCAGCTCGGCGCGGTTGGCTCGCCCGTGCAGCGCTGGTCGCCATGGGTCAACAATTATCCTCTCGCGGTCTTGTTCATCTTGTTTGCCTTGGGCCTGGCGCGGCGCTGGCACGGCTCGAAGGTAGCGTTGTCGAGTGCAGCTCTGGTATTGGTGCACGGCCTCGGTAGCCTGGGCACAGGCTGGTTCGCTTGCGACCCAGGCTGCGCTCCGGCGCAACCTTCCAGCTCACAGCTGCTGCACAACCTGTCGGGGTTGCTGATGTTCCTTTCACTGACCCTGGCGAGCGCCCTGTGGACGTGGCTCGGGACGCGTCTGGCCGGCAGCCAGGCCGTCGCGCTGCTGTCCGCCACCAGCCTGATACTTGCCATCGTCACCGTCGCACTCATGGCCCAGGCGGCACAAACCGGGCAGCTGTTCGGCCTGTACCAGCGCCTCAACTACGGGGTGTCGGTACTGTGGATCGCCTGCCTTGCCTGGGCTAGCCTGCGCAACCCGGCTGCTGGGTCATTGCACAGGCCCGCCCGCTGACGGCAATTTGCTGGCCCCCTACCTTTGCAAGTGAGGGCAAACTTCGTTCCCCTTCAATTGCTTAGGACAGCAATATGCGAGTACTTCTAGCTACGATGGCCGGCTGCCTGCTCGCCACATTCGCTTTCGGCGCCCAGGCCAGGGCGCTCAGCCAGAATGATCGCCACACCTGCCAGTGGGGTGCGCAAATAGCCGGTGAAGCCCAGCAGGCCAAGCTTGCCGGGGTCACCCTGTACGCTACGCGCAAGAAGCTGCAGGTGCGAAAGTTCGCCAAACCGTGGATGCGCATGACCGCCTTCGGCATTACTGAACAAACCTATAACAGCCGCTCCAGGCTCAAGCCTGCGGCAATCCGGCAGACCTATTACGAGCAGTGCGTGCACCATGCAGTTGCGAAAAGATAGGTGTTTTTATTTCAAGCACTTATGAATCAAATCTAAAGTACTTTATGAATTGAAAAACGCCGCCACGGGGCCCCTGCCGTGAAGCAAGCTTCAAGCAGCCCCACACGGCGCCCAGTGCGGAATCAGCAGCCGCTCAGCACCGCCGGGCGGCGTTCCCCGGCAAAGAACAGCGGCCGCAAGCGCACCCCGAGCAGGTTGCCGGCGTAAGCCGCCACCAGCCACAGCCAGCCATGCACGCTGCCCGAAGCAATACCGCTGAAGTACGCTCCGATATTGCAGCCATAGGCCAGGCGCAAACCATAGCCCAGCAGCAGCCCGCCAATCACCGCAGCCAGCAATGACGGCAGCGGAATTTTCAGGCTGGGCGCAAAACGCCCGGCCAGCCCTGCTGCCAGCAGCGCACCCAGCACGATGCCCAGGTCCATAACCGTGGTGATGTCCTGCCACAACGGCGAAGCCAGCGCCTTGGCGTTGGCCGGTGCCTGCCAGAACACCCAACTGGCGACATCTACACCCAGGCCTTCAAGCACCTTGGCGCCCCACAAGGCGAAGGCCGAGGTGATGCCCCACGGCCGCCCCGCCAGGGCCAGTGTCGCGTAGTTCAACACGGCCAAAGCGATGGCGCCCCACAGCAGCGGCCAGGGGCCCCGCAGCAATCGCCGCAAGCCGCGCTGCGCACTGCCGACAGGCGCCTCCAATCCGCCATGCCGGCGCTTTTCCAGCACCACGCTGGCCCACGCGATCAGGCCAAATACGCCCAGGCTTACCAGCAGCGCCGGCGCCACGCCCCACGCCTGCACGATCGAGGTGGCCGGGAACGACGGTAAGGCGAACCACCAGTCGGCGTGGTGGGTAGCGCTGACCGAGCCGATGATGAAGAACAGCAAGGTCACCAGCATGCGTGCATTACCCCCGCCAACGGTGAACAGCGTGCCCGAGGCACAACCGCCGCCCAGTTGCATGCCGATGCCGAAAATGAACGCACCGAACACCACCGAAACACCGGCCGGGGCCACAAGGCCGATCACGGGTGAGCCAAACAGGCTACCTGCCGACAGCGCCGGGAAGAACAACAGCACCGCCAGCGCCAGCATGAACATCTGCGCGCGCAGGCCCGCGCCCCGGCGTTCGTTGATGAACACCCGCCAGGCTGAGGTGAAACCAAAGGCCGCGTGGTACAAGGTCAGGCCAAGTGCGGCGCCGACCATGAGCAGCAAGGCCTGCTTGAAGCTGGCGTTGAGGTTCAGGAACCAGGCACCGGCCAGCAGCATGAGCAAGGCGACAAGGGGCGCGCCGAAGCGGCGCGGTGCGGGGGTTGCGATTGCGGAAAGACCCATCTAAATACTCGGATAACAGTGAAACGGTTGGCGAGTATACCCGCAACTGTCAACCGGGGCTGCGTATGGCCCGGGCATTTGTTAAGCCGTTCAAAGCTGCCTGCTCCCACTTACTGCACAGCACTCAAGCCATGCGCCGTACCTGAGGGGGATTCTATGGTTTCTGGCAAGGGCACCAGGGTTGCCAGGTGCTCGCCACAGCATCTGTCAGCCCTGAGGCGATCCCTGTGGGAGCTGGCTTGCCGGCGATGGGCCGCAACGCGGCCCCCGCCTTTCGCGATGAGTGGCCGCACGCGAAGCCGGCCACCTTCACCGATTGCGCGTAACCCGCCACACGGTATTGGCCAGGTCATCCGCAATGATCAAAGCACCGCGCGGGTCCACCGTCACCCCCACCGGGCGACCGCGGGTCTTGCCATCTTCACCGCGGAAACCCGTCGCGAAGTCAATCGGTTCCCCAGCCGGCTTGCCATTGCTGAACGGCACGAAGATGACCTTGTAGCCCACCGGGTTTGGCCGGTTCCAACTGCCGTGCTCGCCCACGAATACCCCGTCGGCAAAACGCTCCCCCATGGCCGGGATCGAGAAGTCCACCCCCAGTGCCGCCACGTGCGAGCCCAGGCTGTAGTCGGGTTTGATCGCCGCGGCGACCTTGTCCGGGGCCTGTGGCCTTACCCGCTCATCGACGTTCTGCCCCCAGTAGCTGTAGGGCCAGCCGTAGAAGCCGCCGTCACGCACCGAGGTGAGGTAGTCAGGCACCAAATCAGGCCCCAACTCATCGCGCTCGTTGACCACTGTCCACAACTGCCCGGTCTGCGGCTCAATGGTCAGTGCAGTGGGGTTGCGCAGGCCCGTGGCGTAAGGCCGGTGCGCGCCGGTTTCGGCATCCACCTGCCAGACCATGGCGCGGTCGATCTCCACCTCCAGGCCGCGCTCGGTGATATTGCTGTTCGAGCCAATGCCCACATACAGGTAGCGCCCATCGGGGCTGATCGTCAGCGCCTTGGTCCAGTGGTGGTTGATCTGCGATGGCAGGTCGGTGACCTTGGTCGGCGGGCCGTCGGCCTTGGTCTGGCCTTCGGTGTAGTTGAAGCGCACCAGGGCGTCCTGGTTGGCCACGTACAACTTGCCGTCGGCAAAAGCCAGGCCATACGGCGCGTTGAGGTTTTCCGCGAATACCGTCTGCACCTCGTACTTGCCGTCGCCGTCGGCATCGCGCAGCAAGGTCAGGCGGTTGCCGCCTTTGACTTGGGTGTTGCCCTTGGCCTTGATCTGGCTGGCAATCACATCCTTGGGCTTGAGCTTGGCCGCGCTGCCGCCCCTGCCTTCGGCCACCAGGATGTCGCCATTGGGCAATACCAGGCTCTGACGCGGGATCTTCAGGTCGGTGGCAATGGCCGTGACACTGTAGCCTTCGGGAACGGTCGGTTTCTGCTCACCCCAGGCCACCGGCTGAGCGATCTTCATGCTCGGCAACAAGCCACGTTGTGGCTCGGGCAAGCGCGGGTCCGGGCCATGGGCCTGGGTAGGCTCGCCATCGCCACCACAAGCACTCAACAGCAGCGCCACACTCAATACACTCAACGCGTGCAAGGGCTTCATGCTTCACCTCCAGAACGCAGGTTGCTCAGGCCGGTCCAGGCTGCGGCCAACGCCAGTACGCTCACCACCACCGACAGCACCAGCCCTGCCGGCATCACCGCCCAGGCGTCCTTGGCATGCTCGAAGGCATTGATCAGGCCAAGCACCCAGGTCACCAGCAGCAGCACGAAATACAGCGTCGGGCGCCCGCCTTTGCGCTCGGCGCGGATCAGGTTGGCCAAGGCAAAAAGCAGCGCCAGCCCGCAGAACAGCAAAGCCCCGGCGATCAGCCAGGCGGCGAAGTTGCTCCACTGGATCTGGTAGCTGTTGTAGTAGGCGATATCGCTCAGCAGCGCGCCCAGGAACAACGGCACACTGCCGGCCAACAGCAGGGCGTGCAGCGGGCTGGGGGTGCGCCGGTATAGGGTGTGGTCGGATGTGGTCACGGTGCCTCCTTTTCATTCAGTGACCCAGGCTGACGGGGTGGCCATCAGCCGTGCGCAGGGTGCGCCTAGCAAAGGAGCCCTGCGCATCGCCGATAGTTCACCGCTTCGCTGCAATGAAACATCTTGTAAGAACCGATCCCCCCAGCGTTCACACCATTGGGCTCAAGCAACCAGCAGCGCCTCAGCAGATGCCCTGACAGGCAAAACCCCAGGCATTCATTGATTGAAGTTATTGAAGGCAACCGCTGTAGGAAGTTACTGACAACCCAACTTAGAACTGGACTTTCGTACAACCCAACAACGAAGAATGCCCTGCAAAAATCTCAAATTATTTCCCCACTTGCGTTGCTCTGACCGGCGCGCTAACACTGTTGCCATCACGCACTGGAGGAAGCCCCATGTCTCATCTTGCCCAGTTCCGCGCCCTCGAATGGCTACTCGCCAACAAGAAAGACGAACTTCAGTTCATCAAGGTTGACCCCCAGCTTCGCCGCGAGCTGGAATTCGAAAGCAAACTGCACGACCTGCTAGCCGAATATCAATTCGGTTTAAGGCAGGTGCTGAGCATCATGGCACCTGAGCAGCGCCACACCTTCGACCTGTTCACCCGGCAACCCCCTGCACTGGTTTCACCGACCGGTTTCCGGGCGCGGCTCAGCAAGTTTTATCAAAACCCCTATACCGGTGAAGTCGTCGAAGCCAAGAGCACCTTGCACAAGACCTTGCGCCAGTGGATCAGGCAGTACAGCCGCGCCGAAGTGGAAAGATGGGTAATACCAGGTGCCCTGCTACCACGCAGCCTGCGCGAATAACCAGCGCCGGCTCAGCGCTCGCCCTGACGCCTCGCCAGCACTCGCAAGCGTTCGGTAACCGAACATTAGCCCGCCTCTTGAATTGACGCTGCCGCCCGCACTGCTCACCATGCACCGGCCTTGCGTGCACCCTTGCCTGGGAAATGGTCACGCACCCGCAGCACCGCAGTTGAATACAATTTCAAGAAACGAGCCGTCATGAACAACTCCAAGACTCACCCCGCCGCGCCCCGGATGCCCCAGGGTTCGATCGGCGACAAGCTTCGCGCCGCCTTCGGCGTTGGCAAGACCCGCTGGGGCATGCTGGCCCTGGTGTTCTTCGCCACCACCCTCAATTACATCGACCGCGCCGCCCTTGGCATCATGCAGCCTGTCTTGGCCAAGGAAATGAGCTGGACGGCGATGGACTACGCCAACATCAACTTCTGGTTCCAGGTCGGTTACGCCATCGGCTTTCTGTTGCAAGGCCGGCTGATCGACAAGGTCGGCGTCAAACGGGCCTTTTTCTTTGCCGTGCTGCTCTGGAGCCTGGCCACCGGCGCCCATGGCCTGGCCACCTCGGCTGCCGGTTTCATGGTTTGCCGCTTTATCCTTGGCCTGACCGAAGCCGCCAACTACCCGGCTTGCGTGAAAACCGTGCGCCTGTGGTTTCCGGCCGGCGAGCGGGCTATCGCCACCGGTTTGTTCAACGCCGGTACCAATGTCGGCGCCATGGTAACCCCAGCGCTGCTGCCACTGATTCTGGCCGTGTGGGGCTGGCAGGCCGCATTCATCGCCATGGGCTGCCTGGGCCTGGTGTGGGTAGCGCTGTGGCTGCTCAAGTACTACAACCCTGAAGACCACCCGACAGTGCGCCAGAGCGAGGTGCAGTACATCCAGCAAGATGTCGAGCCCGAGCCGACCCGGGTGCCGTTCAGCCGCATTCTGCGCCTGCGCGGGACCTGGGCGTTCGCGGTGGCCTATGCGATCACCGCACCGGTGTTCTGGTTCTACCTGTACTGGTTGCCGCCCTTCCTCAACCAACAATACAGCCTGGGCATCAATGTGACCCAGATGGGTATCCCACTGATCATCATCTGGCTGACGGCAGATTTTGGCAGCATCGGCGGTGGCATTCTGTCGTCATGGTTGATCGGCCGCGGCGTGCGCGCCACGACGGCGCGGTTGCTGTCCATGCTGGTCTTCGCCTGCACCATGGTCAGCGTGGTGTTGGCTGCCAACGCCAGCGGCCTCTGGGTCGCGGTGGCGGCCATTTCGCTGGCGGTGGGGGCGCACCAGGCCTGGACGGCGAACATCTGGAGCCTGGTGATGGACTACACGCCCAAGCACCTGGTGAGTACCGTGTTCGGCTTCGGCAGCATGTGCGCAGCCATTGGCGGGATGTTCATGACGCAGATCGTCGGCAGCGTGCTGACGGCTACCCACAATAACTATGCCGTGCTGTTCACCATGATCCCGGCCATGTACTTCCTGGCGCTGGTATGGATGTACTTCATGGCGCCGCGCCAGGTCGAAAGCGCCTGAGGCGCTGCTCAGTTACCTCTACGGGGCCCTTGCGGGCCCTTTTTTTGCGCCACCGGTCAACGAAGGCGCCGCGCCGCACTGGCCACTGTCAGACCCTGGCCAATACCGCCCTGGCGTGGGCCAGCGCCATGCGCGCACGCTGTTCGCCGCTGATCCCTTGTTCCAGCAACTGCCGGGTAGGGATTTCCAGGCTCAGCGGGAGGGTGGCCGGTAGCGCGCGCAGCAGCCCGACCAGATCGGCATCGCCATCACCCGGGAAGCGCCGTTCGTTACGCGCCTGGCGCAGGATTTCGTCCATGTCGGCCGGCACTGGCCCCGCCACGTCGCACAATTGGGCATAGCGCATGCGTTGCGGTGCCAACTGCGCCAGGTCGCTCAGCGCAGAGCCGGAGCGGTTGAGATGGAACGCGTCCACCAGCACGCAACCATTGGCCTGATCGGCGTTGGCTACCACGCGCATGGCCTGGCGCAAATCGCGTACGTCGGTCCAGGGCATGAACTCCAAGTGCGGGTGGATGCCATGGCCCGCCGCCAGTTCGCACAACGCGGCAAAGCGCTCGGTGAGCCGTGCTTCGTCCGGGTCGTTGCCGGCCACCAGCAGTTCGGTACCCCCCAGCTCGGCACCCACCGCCAGGATGGCTTCGAAGTCCGCCACGCAGGTGTCCGGCTTAAGGCGCAGGATCTCCAGGTCCAGCACCTGGATGCCGGTATCGCGCAAGCGTGCCTGGGTCTGCCTGCGCAGATCGGCATTGGCCACCAGCGGGTAGTGCTGTTCCTGCTCGGTGGCCGGCACCAGGCGCAGGCCAACATGGCTGTAGCCAGCGCGGGCAGCAGCCTCGACCATGTCTGGCGGGGACAGTTCGAGTACCGTCAGGGCCGCGAGGGAAAATATTCGATCAGTCATTCGTCGTCACCAGAAAGAGGGTGTCAGGCAATGTGCTCGGGAGCACAGGCGCGGCCGCTGGCGGCAGCCTGGCGGATCGCTTCGATCAGTGCCAGGGTGCGGCCAGCGTCGGCGGCATCGACCAAAGGCGGCTGTTCACCGCGGGCGACCCGCACGAAGTGCTGCAACTGCAGGGTCAATGCTTCACCGGCGGGTATGCTGTGCTGGTGCTGCAACAACGGTGTGTGCCACCCCGAACCCGGCTCGGCGTAGTGCCAGTGCTTGAGCTGAGGAATGCTCAGCGAGCCCTGGGTGCCGGCCAGCAGATAACACGGCTGGCCATCCTGGCGCGGGTAGACCGGGCTTTCACCCGAGTCGAGCTCCCAGCTCCAGGGCGCCGCTACGGCGTCCGAGCCGGTCAGGCTACCCAAGGCGCCATTGGCGAACTGCAACAGCACGGCGGCACTGTCTTCGTTGGCGAACCCCCGCACGTCGTTGCGGGTGAAGGCCTGCACCTGTTCCACCTCGCCGCACAAGTAGCGCAGCAGGTCGAGGTCATGGATCAGGTTGGTCAGCAAAAAACCCGCCCCCGGCTCGCGGCGCCAGGCGGTGTCGAAGTAGCTGTCGGGCTTTTGCAACTGCCACAGTGCGGTGACATTGATCAGCCGGCCCAACTTGCCTTCGCTGATCACCTGGTGCGCCTTGGCGATCAATGGATTGTGCCGACGATGGTGGCCGACCAATACCGGTACCTTGCACCGCCGTGACGCCTCGACCAGCGCCCGCACCTCCTGCAGTTGCACGCCCACCGGTTTTTCCACCAGTACCGGCACGCCGGCTTCGACGCAATCCAGCGCAGTGGCCACGTGCTGGTTGTTCGGGTTGGCGATGATCACCGCCTCGGGCTGCACGCGTTGCAGCATCTGCCGGTGGTCGGCAAAGTACGGCACGCCACAGTCGACGGCGAAGGCTTCGGCCTGCGGGCCGGGGTCGGCCACCGCGCACAACTGGGCCTGGGGTACATTGCGCAAGTGCTGGTAATGCTGGCGGCCCATGATGCCAGCGCCGACCAGGGCGATACGAAGGGGTGCGTTCAACAGCCTGTCCTCTTGTCATTGTTGTGGTGCGAATATGAAACAGCGTTCCACAATTCACCCTCAGCAATTTAGAACCAAGTTCAACTTTTCAGAAGAGCCTGCTGAACAGACTGTGCGGTAATCGACCGGAATATCCCTCAGGCACCCTCAGGCAAACAGTTCGCTGGCGTGGCTGGCGGCAGACAGTTCCTCGGTGGCCGCCAGCAATAGAGGGGCCAGCTCGGCCAAACGGCTTGGCGCCAGGCGTGCACTGGGCCCGGCAATGCTCAGCACGCCAATCACCTCGCCGCTTTGCGGGCGCCGTACCACCGCAGCCAGCGCCGAGGTGCCCACCGCCGAGGTTTGCTCGACCCAGGCATAACCCCGCTCGCGGGCGCGGTGCAGGTAGGCGAGCAACTCATCGGTGGTGCGCGGCGCATTCGGGCCGAACTGGCCCGGATCGGCGATGCCTTGGCGCAGCACCATCTGCAGCGCCTGCTCATCGTCCAGGCTGGCCAGCCAGGCGTGCCCGGAAGCGGTGTAGAACAGCGGCGCGTCGCGCCCCATGTCCGGGTCGTAACGCAACCCGGAGCGCGCGCCCTGGGACTTGGCGATCCAGGTCTGCCGCCCCCCATCGATGACACCAAGGCGCACCAGCTCACCACTGTCCTGGGCCAGGCGGTCGAGAATCGGCTGAATGACATCGGCACCACTGCTGGCCAGGTAACGGAAGCCTTGGGCGACCAGCTTGGCCGACAGCTGATAGCGGCTGTTGTCACGGTTCTGCCGTACGTAGCCCAGCCGCATCAGCTCGGCCAGCATGCGGTGCGCGGCGCTTTTAGGGATATCCAGGCGCTCGGCCAGGGTTTGCAATGCCAGGCCCTGGGGCTCACCGGCAAGGCTCTCAACAAGATTGAAGGCGCGTTCGATCTGACTACCAGCCATGACACAGGTCCTTGCTACGTTTTGCGAATTCTAGAAGATGATTCCACATTCCCGGTAGCGTACACATGCAATGCCCTGCCAAGTGTTCGATTATCGCCCGCTCGTTGCGCGGGCGGCCAGCCGTGACCTTGCGGATTCAGGCGGGCCAATTAAGAATATGGAACCACGTTCCAATAACAATACAGGATTAGTGCGATGCCCCCTGCTCCCTTCGAAACCGAATGCGATGTACTGGTGATAGGTTCAGGCGCCGCCGGGCTGGCTGCCGCTGTAACAGCTGCCTGGCATGGGCAAAAGGTGATTCTGGTAGAAAAGGAGCCAGTGCTGGGCGGCGCCACGGCCTGGTCCGGTGGCTGGGCCTGGGTCCCGCGCAACCCGTTGGCACGCCGCGCCGGCATCGATGAAGACATCGAGCAGCCCCGGACCTACCTGCGCAATGAGCTGGGTGCCCATTACGATGCCGAACGGGTGGACGCTTTCCTTGAAGCCTGCCCGCACATGGTGGCGTTTTTCGAGAAGCATACGGCGCTGCAGTTTGCCGACGGCAATGCGATACCGGACATGCACGGCCACACCCCTGGCGCCGCCGAAGGTGGGCATCAGGTGATTGCCGCACCGTACGATGCCCGCGAGGTGGGTGCACTGCTGCCACGCCTGCGCCAGACCCTGCGCGAAACCTCGTTCATGGGCATGCCGATCATGGCCGGCGCCGACCTTGCCGCGTTCCTCAACATGACCCGTTCGCCCAAGGCCTTGCTGCACGTGTGCAAGCGCTTCGGCCGGCACCTGTACCACCTGGCGCGCCACGGCCGGGCCATGCACCTGGTCAACGGCGTGGCACTGGTGGCGCGGCTGGCCAAGTCGGCGCAGGACCTGGGCGTGCAGCTGCAGGTGTCGGCGCCAGCCAAGCATTTGCTGGTCGAAGCGGGCCAGGTGTGCGGCGCGCTGGTGACGACCCCGCAGGGCGAGCAGCGTATCCGCGCCAAGGCAGTGGTACTGGCAGCGGGCGGCTTCCCTCACGACGCTGCCCGCCGCCGGCAGCTGTTCCCCCGCGACGCCAGCGGCCACGACACCCTGGCCCTGCCGCCAAAGGGTTGCACTGGCGATGGCCTGCGCCTGGGCGAGGCAGCAGGTGGTGTGGTGGCCACCGACCTGCAGTCGCCGGTGGCCTGGGCGCCGGTTTCGCAGGTACCGCATGGCGATGGCACTGTCGGCCATTTCCCGCACATCATCGAACGGGGCAAACCGGGCATCATCGGGGTGCTGGCCAACGGCAAGCGCTTCGTCAATGAAGCGCACGGTTACTATGACTATGTGGCAGCCATGGTCGCAGCAGTGCCAGCGGACCAGGAGGTGTGTTCGTGGCTGGTGTGTGACCACCGTTTCCTGCGCCGTTATGGCCTGGGCCATGCCCGCCCGGCGCCACTTCCGGTGTGGCCGCATGTGCGCAGTGGCTACCTGAAACGTGGCGCCACACTCGAAGCGTTGGCGGTTGCCTGCGGCATCGATGCGGCCGGGTTGCGCGCCACCGTCGAGGCCTTCAACAGCCCTGCACGCCACGGCCAGGACCCGGCCTTCGGCCGCGGCTCCACCGCATTCAACCGCAAGCAGGGCGACCCGCAACACCCAGGCCCCAACCCGTGTGTGGCGCCGATCGAACAGGGCCCGTTCTACGCGGTGAAGGTGAAGCCGGGTTGCTTTGGCACCTTTGCCGGGTTGCGCACCGATGGCCAGGCACGGGTACTGGATGCCAGCGGCCAGCCGATCACCGGGCTGTACGCGGCAGGTACCGACATGGCCAGTGTGTTCGGTGGCTGGTACCCGTCTGGCGGCATCAACCTGGGGCCCGCGTTGACCTTCGGCTACGTGGCCGGGCGGCATATTGCCGGGGTGCAGGCGTATGAGTGAGCGACCGGCGGCAGGTCGTGCTTGCCGCCGGCCCGGGTTCAGCCGCGCAGCTGGTACCAGGTGGTCTTGAGCTGCGTGTACTTGTCGAACGCATGCAGCGACAGGTCGCGGCCGAACCCCGACTGTTTGCCGCCACCGAAAGGCACCGTGACATCCAGTGCATCGACCGTGTTCACCGACACGGTACCGACTTTCAGCGCCCGCGCCACGCGGTGCACCTGGTTGAAGTCGTCGCTCCACACCGAAGCCGCCAGGCCATAGATGCTGTCATTGGCCAGGCGCACCGCCTCCTCTTCACTGTCGAAGGCACTCACTGCCAGTACCGGCCCGAACACTTCTTCCTGCGCCAGGCTCATGCTGGCATCGACCTCGGCGAAGATGGTCGGCTCGATGTAGTTGTCCGAACCGCCGATATGCAACCGCCGACCGCCACACACCAGCCGCGCGCCCTCTTGCCGCGCGCGGTCGATGGCGGCCTGGATACGCGCTGCCTGGCCGGCATCGACAATCGCCCCGGCGCGGCTGGCCGGGTCCAGCGGGTTGCCAGGCTGCCATTGCCGGGCCTTGGCCTGCAGGCGCTCGATGAACTCATCGTGGATGGAACGCTGCACATACAGCCGCGAGTTGGCGGAACAGACCTCACCCTGATTGAAGAAAATACCAAAGGCCGCCTTTT
The DNA here is from genome assembly GCF_001320345.1 of Pseudomonas sp. NBRC 111127. NCBI lineage: Bacteria > Pseudomonadati > Pseudomonadota > Gammaproteobacteria > Pseudomonadales > Pseudomonadaceae > Pseudomonas > Pseudomonas sp. NBRC 111127. Next base: position 34,620 of record NZ_BCBD01000035.1, read on the forward strand.
CCGCAGCCAGGTCCAGGTCCTGGCAGTGCTCGAACACCAGGTTGGGGCTCTTGCCCCCGCACTCCAGCCATACCTGCTTGAGGTTGGACTGCGCCGCGTATTGCATGAAGTACTTGCCCACCTGGGTGGAGCCTGTGAACACCAGGCAATCCACGTCTGGGTGCAGGCCCAGGGCCTGCCCGGCCTGCTCGCCCAGGCCCGGCACCACGTTGAGCACGCCTTCGGGCAAACCGGCTTGCAGGGCCAGTTCGGCCAGGCGCAAGGCCGAGAACGGCGACTGTTCGGCCGGCTTGAGCACCACGCTGTTGCCCGCGGCCAAGGCCGGGGCCAGCTTCCAGGCGGCCATGTCCAGCGGGAAGTTCCACGGCACCACCGCCGCCACCACGCCCAGGGCCTCACGGGTGATGGTGGCCAATGCATTGGTGGCGGTCGGCGCCACCTGGTCGTAGCGCTTGTCCAGCGCCTCGGCGTACCAGGCAAATACCTGCGCCGACCCGGGCACATCGATGTTGTAGGCGTCCATGACTGGTTTGCCCATGTTCAGCGAGTCCAGCAATGCCAGCTCTTCGCGGTGGGCCATGATCAGTTCGGCCAGGCGCTGCAGCACTTGCTTGCGCTGCCCGGGGGCCATGCGCGCCCACGGGCCGTGCTCGAAGGCCTGCCGTGCGCTGGCCACGGCCAGGTCGACGTCGGCCTGGGCGCAGGCGGCGACCTGCGCCAGCACCTGGTTGGTGGCGGGATTGATAGCGGCAAAGGTCGCGCCACTTTGGGCCTTCACGGCTTTGCCAGCGATCAGGGCGCTGGCCGGCAGGTACAGGTCCGCAGCGCGTTGCTGCCAGAATTCGAGGGTGTACATTTGTACTCCTTTCAAGCGGTTGTGCTGACGGACTGTCAGAGCTTGCCAACCAGGCGCGCCGTGCGGTCAACGGCGATGCGGGTTTTCTCCACCAGCTCATCCAGCTCGCTGTGGTTGGCGATCAAGGCCGGCGCCATGATCATCCGCCCCAGGGTGGAGCGAATGATCACCCCCTCCTCGAAGCCGAAGGTCCGGCACTGCCAGGCCAGGTCGTTTTCATTGGCAAAGCGCTTGCGGGTAGGCTTGTGCTCTGCCAGTTGCAGCGCCGCCACCAGGCCTGCGCCCTGCACCTGGCCAATCAGCGGGTGGTCGGCGAACACCTCACGCAGGATGCGCTGCAGGTAGGGGCCGGTGTCGTCCTTCACCTGGCGCACGATGCCTTCGTCACGCAGGGCTTTCAGGTTGGCGATGGCCACCGCCGCTGCCACCGGGTGGCCGGAATAGGTCAGGCCGTGGGCGAACACCCCGCCCCGCTCCACCAGGGCTTCGGCTATGCGCTTGCTCAGCACCAGCCCGCCCATGGGCACGTAGCCGCTGGTCAGGCCTTTGGCTATGGACAGGGTATCGGGCTGGAAGCCGAAGTATTCGTGGGCAAACCATTCGCCGGTACGACCAAAGCCACCAATCACCTCGTCGGCACACAGCAGCACATCGTACTGGCGGCAGATGCGCTGGATTTCCGGCCAGTAGCTTTCCGGCGGGAAGATCATGCCGCCTGCGCCCTGGAACGGCTCGGCAATGAAGCCGGCAACGTTTTCGGCACCCAGCTCCAGGATTTTTTCTTCCAGCTGCAAGGCACAGCGGCGGCCGAACTCGGCCGGGCTCAGCTCACCGCCTTCGGCGTACCAGTAAGGCTCGTCGATGTGCGCCACATCCGGGATCAGCCCGCCCATTTCGTGCATGAACTTCATGCCACCCAGCGCCGTGGCCGCCAGGGTCGAGCCGTGGTAGCCGTTCCAGCGGCCGATCATGATCGTCTTGCTTGGCTGGCCGACCACCTGCCAGTAGCGGCGCACGGTGCGGATCAGCACCTCGTTGGCCTCGGAGCCGGAGTTGGTGTAGATCGCGTGGCTGTAGTGCCCGGGCAGCAGGCTGAACAGCAGCTCCGAAAGCTCGATCACCGCCGGGTGGGTGGTGTGGAAGAACATGTTGTAGTACGCCAGCTGGTCCATCTGCCTGGCGGCAGCGGCGGTCAGGTCGCGGCGGCCGTAACCGAGCTGGGTGCACCACAGCCCGGACATGCCATCCAGGTAACGCTTGCCCTCGCTGTCCCACAGGTGCAGGCGCTCGCCACCGACGATCACCCGCGGGCCTTCGGCGTTCAGCGCCTTCTGGTCGAGGAAGGCATGGATGTGGTGCGCGGCGTCGGCTGCCTGGTAGTCACGGGTCTGGCGTTGCGGGGCGAAAGGCGCATTCATTGTTGGTTTTCCTTTGCGGTGGGGTGCACGGCAGCGGCGCTCAGCGCCGCTTGCCCATATAGCTTTCCAGCGGGTCCTTGCCCAGCACGCCCTGGGCATTGGCCAGCGCGTCGATGAACAGGGAAAACAGCTCGGACTGGGTGCCGATATCGAGCTTGGCGTAGACGTTCTTGCGGTGCGACTTGATGGTGTCTTCCGACACGCCCAGGCGCTCGGCCAGCGACTTGGTCGAATGGCCGCGCAAGATCAGCTGGGCAATGCGGCATTCGCGCTCGGTCAGCAACGAGCTGCCGAAGTTGTTCAGCGCAGCGTGAATGCGCTGCTCAAGGATGTTCTCGAAGCGCCCAGCACGGCTGTCGACGCCGGCAAAATGCTTGCCGAGTAGCGCCAGCACCCAGGGCGTGATGTGCCCGAACAGTGCACGGGTTTGCGGGTCGAGCTTGTCGGTGAAGGCCAGCGACACGGCCAGGCTCTGGCCGGGGGCCAGCTGCAGGATGTAGTTGAGTTCGTCTGCCAGGTGCGAGTGGCGGTAGAACGACTGGTAGTACTCGCTGACCTCAAAATGGTCGGGTGCCACCTCGAACAGGCCGTAGCAGCCAGACCCCAGCTGCTCCACGCAAGCACCGTAGAACGGGTCGAGCAGGTAGAAACCCGACAGGTAGCGGCTGACGTTGCCCTCGGGCTGCCAGGGCGCCTTGTCGTCCTGCTCGAACAGCGCGCAGGGCATGCCGTGGTGCGGGTACAGGTACACCGTGGTGGCCTGGATCGGCCGGATCACGCCCAGTGCTGCAAACAGGTTGGCGGCAAAGCCAGGCCGGCCGATCGCCTCGGTGACCTTGGCCTGGTGCTCGAACCACTGTTCTGAAAGCAATTGGATAGTCACAGTCGGCCTGCCATATGGAGTAAAGCACCGCCGCCAGTGCGGTGCGTGGTTGGGCAGATACTCCCATGGCAGGAGAACCTGCGGAATCACCCTTTGGGGTGAGCCGGCTGGGCGCTGCCTGGGCTCACCCCAAAGGGTGATTCCGGGTGCTGGCGGGGTGTGGGAGCATCAACCCGCCCCAGCGCTGCGAGCCTTGCGCTCGACCTCCTTGCACGACACCCCCGGTAACGAGCCTGCTCGCCTGCCGCGGTGGCCTGCATCCCTTTCCAGGAGTTAGCAATGCATACAACAACAAGTACAGCTCACCCCACCACCCCGCCCGCCACCGCGCAACCTGCCGCCAGCAGCGGGCGTTTGCGCCAGTCCATGAGCATGACCGCCCTGGTGCTGTTCGGCCTGGCATACATGGTGCCGCTGGCGGTCTTCACCACCTATGGGCTGGTCACCCAGATGACCAGCGGGCACCTGCCCACTGCCTACCTGCTGACCCTCGCCGCCATGCTGCTGACCGCCTACAGCTACGGCCGCATGGTCCAGGCCCACCCCTACTCCGGCTCGGTCTACACCTATACCCGCAAAGCCGTTGGCAGCCACATCGGTTTCATCACCGGCTGGACCCTGCTGCTCGACTACATTTTCCTGCCACTGCTGAGCTACCTGCTGATCGGCATCTACATGTCGGAATACTTCCCGGCCATTCATGCCTGGGTGTGGGTGGCGGGGTCCATCGCGCTGGTCACCTTCCTCAACCTGATCGGCATCGAGTCCATCACCCGCGTCAACTGGATCCTGGTGGTGACGCAACTGGTGTTCATCGTGGTTTTCGTCGGCCTGGCCGTGCTCAGGCTGAGCGGCCAGGCCGAACCCGTTTCGCTGCTGGCGCCGTTCCACCACGACGGTTTCAGCGTGCCGTTGGTGATGACCGGTGCGGCCGTACTGTGCCTGTCATTCCTGGGCTTCGATGCGGTCTCGACCATGGCCGAGGAAACCAGCAACCCGACCTACCGTATTCCGCTGGCGATCCTTGCCGTGTCCCTGATCGGCGGCTTGCTGTTCCTGGTGGTGTCGTACTGCGCACAACTGGTCTTCCCCGACTGGGGCAGCTTTGCCGACCCGGACTCGGCCTCGGTGGACGTCATGCGCCGGGTAGGCGGCGAACTGCTGGTCAGCGCATTCACCGCCACTTACGTGGCCGGCTGCTTCGCCTCGGCCATGGTGTCGCAAGCCAGCGTGTCACGGGTGCTGTTCGCGATGGGCCGAGACGGCGTGCTGCCGCGGGCGTTTGGCCAGCTTGCAACGAAAAAGCGCGTACCGGCCACCGCCATCCTGGTGGTCAGCATGCTGTCGCTGATTGCCCTGGTCATTACCCTCGACACCGTGGCCAACATGATCAGTTTCGGCGCACTGTTCGCCTTTTCGGCGGTGAACCTGGCAGTGGTCAAGCACTACCTCATCGACCGCAAGCTGCGCGGTGCCGGTAATGTGGTGCTGTACGGCGCCATACCGGGGCTGGGTTTTCTCAGCACGCTGTGGCTGTGGAGTAGCCTGACCAGCCTGTCGTTCAGCATTGGCCTGTGCTGGATGGGCATGGGCCTGCTGGTACTGCTGGGGCTTACCCGGGCGTTTCGGGTCACGTTGCCGGCCAGGCCAGGCGAAACTCATTGATGAAATCCACGTGCGAGGCTTCAATAGGCACACCCGAACCGGGAACCCAGTTCATCAAAGAAGCCACCCATGTACTCTTCCGAACGCCTCAAAGGCATTGACGTTTTCGTCGCCGTCGCTGACTTGGGCAGTTTCACGGCAGCTGCCGAGCGGCTCAACCTGACCAGCTCGGCCATCAGCAAGAGCGTGGCCCGGCTGGAGGCCCGCCTGGGCGCCCGGCTGTTCAACCGCACCACGCGCAGCCTGTCGCTGAGTGAAGCGGGCGTGGTGTTCTATCGCACTTGCACCTCGGTCCTGGCCGACCTGGAAGAAGTCGAGCACACCCTGGCGGCCAGCGATGACCAGCCCCATGGCAAAGTGCGGATCGAACTGCCCGCCTCTTACGGTCGCCTGCATGTGCTGCCGCTGATCCTCGACTTCATCCGCCTGCACCCGTTGCTGCAGCCGCATGTGTCGTTCTCCGACCGTTTCGTCGACCCGGTACACGAGGGCATCGATATCGTGGTGCGCATCGGTGGCCCGGATGCCTGGCCGGCGGCGCTGGGCCACCAATACTTCGGTGCCCAGCGCCTGATGTTCTGTGCCGCGCCTGGCTACCTGGAAAAGCATGGCGTGCCGCAACACGAGCGCGACCTGGAGCACCACCACTGCGTGGGTTATGGCCACACCGACGGCCTGGTCAGCCCGTGGTATTTCAAAGGCCGCCACCCCGGCGAAATGGAGCGGCGTACCGTGCAGCCGCGCATTGCCGTGGGCGATGGCGAAGGCGAAGTGGCAGCGGTGCTGGCCGGCCATGGCATCGGCCAGCTACCCACCTGGCTGACCCAGCAGTACCTCGACCAGGGGCGCCTGGTCGAGGTACTGCCGGCGCTGGCCACCGACGGCTTGCCAATGAACCTGGTGTGGCTGAAAAGCCGCGAAGGGCTACCCAAGGTTCGCGCCTTGCTCGACTACCTGCTACCGCGCCTGGCGCCTCACGGCAGCCGGGCCTGCGCACCGGGCTGAGGCGCCAGCCGGCCCACCACGGGCACCAGCGCCATCGCCAGCAAGGCGATGCCAGCCGCCACGTAGCCCACGTAGCCGACCCCCAGGTGGGAGATGGTCATGCCACCCAGCACGGCCCCCAGGCCGATACCGGCGTTGGCCGCCGACACATTGGTGGTACCCGCCAGGGCTTGGGCATGGGTGACCGAACTCATCACCCGTACCTGGCTTACTGGGTACAGTGCCGTGTTGGCAATGCCCCACAGCGCCAGCGCCAGGCAGAACAGCACGGCCCCCTGGGCCAGCGGCACCAGCGCCGTCATGCCAATGGCCAACAGCACCAGGAACAGCGCGCTGGCCCTGAGCGGTGAGCGGTCCACGGCCCGCCCGCCGATCCATTTGCCAAGCAAGCCGACCGCGCCAAAGCCCATCAGCCACCAGCCGGTATGCGCCGGGGCCACGCCCGCTACCCGCTGCAGCAGGTCGGCCAGGTAGGTGTAGCCCGTGAACATGGCCGTGAACACCACCACCGACAGCAGCACATTGGCCAGGAAAAAACGCTCTTTGAAAATGCGCGCCTGCTGCGTGAAGTCGACTTTCGCCGTGCGCGCCACGTGCGGCATCCATACCCACATCGCCAGCGCCATCAGCAGCGACAACGCAGCCAGGATCCAGAATGCACCGCGCCACCCCACCGCCGTTGCTGCCACGGTCCCCAACGGGATACCCAGCAACATCGCCGCCGAGATACCCAGGTAGACCTTGGCAATGGCCTGCCCAGCCCTGTCGCGCCCAGCCAGGTGGCCGGCGGTTTCACTGGCGGTGCCCCAGAACACCGGCAGCGCCAGTGCCGGTATCACCCTGGCGACGGCCAGCACCCAGAAACTGCCGGAGGCAGCAGCCAGCGCATTGGCTGCGGCGAAGACCAGCAAAATGCCGATGAACAGGCGCTTGCGGTCCAGGTGCGCCAACGCCGCCGTCAATAGCGGGCCGGCCAGCATCACGGTGAATGCGAACAGGGTGACCAACTGCCCCGCCAGCGATATGGAAATACCCAGGTCCTGGCTAAGCGCGGGCAGCAAGCCGACGATCAGAAATTCAGTGGTCACGATCAAAAAGGCTGAAAACGCCAGAATGGCAATGCTGATCGCAGCGTGCCGGCTCGGGGTGGCGACCCCAGGGCTTGGTTCGAAAGCGGACATCAAG
>NZ_BCBD01000036.1:0-40803 GCF_001320345.1 Pseudomonas sp. NBRC 111127
TTTATGCTCCAAAAAAGTCCCCTGGCCTCACGACAATCCCTGTGGGAGCGGGCGCGTCCGCGAACACGGGCGAAGCCCGTGCCATGCCCCCCAGGGAACGCATCACGCATGATATCGTTTCCCCCACCAACCTCAGCTCAGCACCTGCCAGAGAGTTTCCGATGCCCCACACCACCCATCTCCACCCCGGCTTCATGATCGTCCACGGCAACCGCCTCGATGATCTGCGCAGCCTTGTGGTGAGCTGGATGCGTCGCTACCCGCTGGCACCGTTGGAAAACGAAATCGCCCTGGTGCAGAGTAACGGTATCGCTCAATGGCTCAAGCTGGCGCTGGCGGAAGACCCGCTGGAGGACGACCAAGGTGGCTGCGGCATCGCCGCTGCAATCGAGGTTCAACTGCCCGGCAGCTTCATGTGGCAGTTGTACCGCAGCGTGCTGGGGCGCGATGAAATTCCCGAGGTGTCCCTGCTCGACAAAGCGCCGCTGACCTGGCGCCTGATGCGTCTGCTACCAGCGCTGATCGAGCGCCCGCACTTCGAGCCGTTGCGCCGCTTCCTGACGGATGACGGTGACCTGCGCAAGCGCTACCAGCTGTCCGAGCGCCTGGCCGATCTGTTCGACCAGTATCAGGTCTACCGGGCCGACTGGCTCAGGGACTGGGCAGCGGGTGAGCACGTGCTGAACACCGCCCGTGGCGAACGCAAGGCCCTGCCCCCGGCTAACCGCTGGCAGGCCGAGCTGTGGAAGGCCTTGCTGGAAGACGTCGGCGAAAAAGGCATGGCGCAAAGCCGGGCCGGCGTGCACCAGCGCTTCATCGAACGTATCAATAGCCTGGAACAGGCTCCCCCCGGGTTACCCTCGCGGGTGATCGTATTCGGTATCTCGTCGTTGCCGGCCCAGGCCTTGGAAGCATTGGCCGGCCTCGCACGCTTCAGCCAGGTGTTGTTGTGCGTGCACAACCCTTGTCGCCACCACTGGGCGGACATCGTTGCCGACAAAGACCTGCTGCGCCACCAGTACAAGCGTCAGCAGCGCAAACAAGGCATGCCCTTGCAGCTCGACGACCAAGCCCTGCACCAACACGCACACCCATTACTGGCTGCGTGGGGCAAGCAAGGCCGAGACTACATCAACTTGCTCGACAGCTACGACGACCCGGGTAGCTACCAAGGCGTGTTCAGCGATGGTCGCATCGATCTGTTCAGCGACGGTTCACCCGCCACGCTGCTCAATCAATTGCAGGACGACATTCTCGAACTCCGCCCGCTGGCAGAAACGCGCGCGCTGTGGCCGCCAGTCGATCCCGCCAACGACCGCTCGATCCGTTTTCACATTGCCCACAGCCCCCAGCGCGAAGTGGAGATTCTCCACGACCAGCTGTTGGCCCGCTTCAGTGCCGACCCCACGTTACGCCCGCGTGATGTCATCGTCATGCTGCCGGCCATCGACACATACGCGCCGCACATCCGCGCCGTTTTCGGCCAACTGCAGCGCAATGACCCGCGTTATATACCGTTCACCCTGACCGACCAAGGGCAGCGTGGCCGGGAACCTCTGCTGATTGCGCTGGAACACCTGCTCAAGCTGCCGGACAGCCGTTTCGCAGTCAGCGAAGTGCTCGACCTGCTGGATGTCCCGGCGGTAAGAGCCCGGTTCGGTATCCGCGAAAACGACCTGCCTACCCTGCACCGCTGGATCGAAGGCGCAGGCATTCGCTGGGGCCTCGATGCCGAGCAGCGAGCCAGCCTTGGCCTGCCCGCCGGGCTTGAACAGAACACCTGGCGCTTTGGTTTGCGACGCATGCTGTTGGGGTATGCCGTAGGCGTGGGCGAAGCGTGTGACGGTATTGAGCCGTACGATGAAATCGGTGGTCTGGACGCAGCCCTGATCGGCCCGCTGGTGGCCCTGCTCGACGCACTGGATGTCGCCTGCCAGGCCCTGGCCGAACCGGCCACCGTCAGCCAGTGGGGCGAGCGCCTGCATGCCCTGTTGCATGTGTTCTTCCTGGCCGAGGACGAGCACGACGAATTCCTGCTGATCCAGTTGCAGGATCTGCGCGATAGCTGGCTTGAAGTATGCGAAACGGTCGGCCTGCAGGACCCTCTGCCATTGACCGTGGTGCGCGAGGCCTGGCTGTCGGGGCTGGACCAAGGCAAGCTGTCGCAACGTTTCCTGGCGGGCTCGGTGAATTTTTGCACGCTCATGCCCATGCGTGCGATCCCGTTTCGGGTGGTGTGCCTGCTGGGCATGAACGATGGTGATTACCCCCGCGCCCAGCAGCCGCTGGACTTCGACCTGATGGCCAGCGACTACCGCCCCGGTGACCGCTCACGCCGTGAGGACGATCGTTATCTGCTGCTCGAAGCGCTGCTGTCGGCACGTGACCAGCTGTACGTCAGCTGGGTCGGGCGCAGTATCCGTGACAACAGCGAACGCCCGGCCTCGGTGTTGATCGGGCAGTTGCGCGACCACCTTGCGGCGGGTTGGCAGCTGAACGGCGCACAGCAGGGCCAGGCGACACAGGCGGGCGAGCAGCTGCTGCACGCCCTGACCCAAGAGCACCCGCTGCAACCGTTCAGCCCGCGCTACTTCCAGAAGGGCAGCCCGCTGTTCAGCTATGCCCACGAATGGCAAGTGTTGCACCAGCAGAGCGAAGGCGACCCGCAGGGCGAACCAGCCCTGGCGCCCTATCAGGATGATGAAGCGCTTACCCTGACCCAGCTGAGTGACTTCCTGCGCCACCCGGTTCGGCATTTCTTCAGTCAGCGCCTCAAGGTGTACTTCGAAGCGCTGGAGGTGCCGACCCCGGACGAAGAACCCTTCACCCTCGACACCCTGCAGCGCTACGGCGCCAGTGAAAGCCTGCTCGGTGTCGCCTTGGCCGCACCGGGCAACGCCGAGCAGGCCCTGCAGGCTCAGGCCCGGCGTTTGCAGGCTTGCGGCGTGCTGCCGCTGGCGGGGTTCGGCGAGCTGCTGCAAAGCGAGTTGATCGAGCCGTTACCCGACCTGCTGCAACGCCACCAGCAGTTGCTGCAACGCTGGCCGCGCTTGGTCGAGGGCGCTTTGCCCGTTCATTTCGAGCACGGCCGGCACCGTCTCGAAGGCTGGCTGGGGCGGGTATTCCAGGCCGACGACCAAAGCCTTCTGAGTATTACCACCGTGCCCAACACTATCAGTGCCGGGCGCAACAACCTGAAGTGGCACCGCCTGATCGCGCCCTGGGTTACCCACCTGGCGGCCTGTGCCGCAGGCTACGCCTACCATAGCGCCCTGGTCGCCAGCGACCTGACCCTGTTGCTGGCACCGCTGCCGCAAGGCGCCGCCGGGCAACTGTTGGGCGACCTGCTGGTGGCGCGCCAGGCCGCGATGAACGCGCCCCTGTCGGTCGCCGCCAAAACCGCTTTTGCCTGGCTGGCCCACGACGATGCCGACAAAGCCCTGGCCGCTGCGGCCCGCGCCTACGAGGGCGATGAACGCAACAGTTTCGGCGAGCGCAGTGAAAGCATCGCCCTGGCTCGGCAGTTCCGTGATTTCGCCGCACTCACCGCCGACGAAACCTTTGAAGGCTGGTGCGAAACCTTGTACCGCCCATTGTTCACCGCACCCTGGCAGACCCTGGGCAACCCGGAGAAAGGCGCATGACCCAGGCCCGCCCCTTGGCGTTGAGTTTCCCCTTGCATGGCAGCCAGCTGATCGAGGCCAGTGCCGGCACCGGCAAGACCTTCACCATTTCCGCCCTGTACCTGCGCCTGATCCTCGGGCATGGCGGCGAGCAGGGTTTTGCACGCGAACTGCTGCCACCGCAGATTCTGGTGGTGACCTTCACCGACGCCGCCACCAAGGAGTTGCGCGAGCGTATCCGTGCCCGCCTGGCAGAAGCTGCACGCTTCTTCCGTGGCGAGCTGGAGGGCGCCGACCCTTTGCTGCACCAACTGCGTGACGACTACCCGCAAGAGGCCTGGCTGCGCTGTGCCGGGCGCCTGGAAATTGCGGTGCAGTGGATGGACGAAGCAGCGGTATCGACCATTCACGGCTGGTGCCAGCGCATGCTGCGCGAGCACGCTTTTGACAGCGGCAGCCTGTTCACCCAGACCCTGGAAACCGACCACAGCGAGCTGCTGGGCCAAGTCATGCGCGATTACTGGCGGCGCTTCTGCTACAGCATGCAAGGCCAAGCGCTGGCGTGGGTGCGCAGCCATTGGGTCAGCCCCGACGCCTTGCTCCCGCGCATTCGCCCCTTGTTCGGCCGGGTGCGGGCCGAGCAGCACGGCGCGGAACCGGCGGCACTGATCGAGGCATCGCTGCAGCAGCGCAGCGAACAGTTGGCCCGGCTCAAGGCGCCTTGGCTACAGTGGGCCGAAGAGCTGCGGCAGATCTGCCGCGATGCCCTGGCTGCCAAGCAGGTCGACGGCCGCAAGATGCAGGCGCGCTATTTCGAACCCTGGTTCGACAAGCTCCACGCGTGGGCTACGGACGAACAACAGGTTGAGCTCGACCTCGGTACCGGCTTCACCCGCCTGACCCCGGCCGGCATGGCCGAGGCCTGGAAGGGCGAGCCACCCGCGCACCCAGGCCTGGATGCCATGCAGACCCTGGCGCAACACCTGCAAGCCCTGGATAGCCCGGATGCCCCCCTGCTCGAGCATGCCGCCAATTGGGTTTCGGCACGGTTTGAAGTGGAGAAGCGCCGGCGGGCAGAAATGGGCTTTGACGATATGCTGGTGCGCTTGCAGCACGCACTGGCCAGTGAAGCCGGCGAGCGTCTGGCCGGGCTGATTCGTGAGCAGTTCCCGGTGGCCCTGATCGACGAATTCCAGGACACCGACCCGGTGCAGTACGGCATTTTCGAGCGTATCTACCAGATCAGCGAAAACCGCCCGGACACCGGCCTGTTCATGATTGGCGACCCGAAGCAGGCGATCTACGCCTTCCGCGGTGCAGACATTTACACCTACCTCGCCGCACGGCGGGCCACCAGCGGTCGGCTGCACAGCCTGGACACCAACTACCGCTCCAGCAAGGCCATGGTGGCGGCAGTCAATCAGGTGTTCCTGCAGGCCGAGGCGCGTCAGGGAGGGCGCGGGGCGTTCCTGTTCCGCGGTGCCGATGACAACCCGTTGCCGTTCATCGAGGTGCACGCCAAAGGCCGTAGCGAACAGCTGGTGATCAACGGCGAAGCCAGCGCTGCCCTGCAATGCTGGCAGCTGCAGAGCGAAGAGCCGGTATCCGGCAGTGTCTACCGCCAGCAACTGGCCGCCAGTTGCGCCAGCCACATTGTCGATTTGCTCAATGGCGGCCAGCAAGGCACGGCCGGTTTCCGCAATGCCGAAGGCGAGCTGCGCCCCTGCCTGCCGTCAGACATCGCCATTCTGGTGCGGGATGGCCACGAAGCGCAGCTGGTGCGCGCCGAGCTGGCCGCACGCGATGTACGCAGTGTGTACCTGTCCGACAAGGACTCGGTGTTCGCTGCCCAGGAAGCTCACGACCTGCTGGCCTGGCTCAAGGCCTGCGCCGAGCCCGATTCGGAGCGCCTGCTCAAGGCGGCCCTGGCCAGCCTTACCTTAGGCCTGTCGTTGCCCGCACTGGACCGCTTGAACCAGGACGAGCGGGTCTGGGAAGGCTGGGTCATGCGGTTCCGCTACTACCGCGAAACCTGGCAGCGCCAGGGCGTACTGCCCATGCTGCGCCACCTGCTGCATGACTTCCAGCTGCCGCGCACGCTGATCCGCCGCAGCGATGGCGAACGGGTGCTGACCAACCTGCTGCACCTGGCCGAGTTGCTGCAGCAGGCAGCTGGTGAACTGGATGGCGAACAGGCGCTGATTCGCCACCTGGCCGAGCACCTGGCCAGTTCTGGCCAGGCTGGCGAGGACCAGATCCTGCGCCTGGAAAGCGACGAACAGCTGGTCAAGGTGGTGACCATCCACAAGTCCAAGGGCCTGGAGTATCCGCTGGTCTACCTGCCGTTCATCTGCACCAGCAAACCTGTGGACGGTAGCCGGCTGCCGCTGGCCTGGCACGACCCTGAAGGCCACGCCCACCTCACCCTGACCCCAGACCAGGAGCAGATCGAACGCGCCGACGATGAGCGCCTGGCCGAAGACCTGCGCCTGCTGTATGTGGCCCTTACCCGTGCCCAGCATGCCTGCTGGCTGGGTGTCGCCGACCTCAAGCGCGGCAACCAGAAAACGTCGCAGTTGCACCGCTCGGCGTTGGGGTATCTGCTAGGTGGCGGCCTTGCCCTGGCCAGTTCGGCGCAGTTGGCCGACTGGTTGCAGGCCCTGGCCGCGGGTTGCCCGCACATCGCCTGCCCAGGCCTGCCGCCGGCGCAGCAGCAGGTGTATCGCATGCCCCACGCCGCGCGTGAATTACTGCCGGCACGCAAGCCACGCCGCGCCGCCGCTGAGCACTGGTGGATCGCCTCCTACAGCGCCCTGCGCGTTGGTGACCAAACCCTCGGTGCCGACAGCTCGCAGGCCCAGCAACTGCAGGATGACGAAGTCGTCGATGTGCAGGTGCTGCGTGAAGTCCCGGCCGACAGCGGTGATATCCACCGCTTCCCGCGGGGGCCGAACCCCGGCACCTTCCTGCACGGTCTGCTGGAGTGGGCAGGCCGCGAAGGCTTTAGCCTGGTAAGCCGTAACCCGCAGTTGATCGAGCGAACCGTTGGCCAGCGCTGCAACCGCCGGGACTGGACGGGTTGGATCCCCACCCTCAGCCAGTGGATGCAGCGCTTGCTGAACGAGGCCTTGCCGTTGCCCGGCAGTGGGCAGAGCGTGACGCTCGGGGAACTGTGCACTTACCAGATCGAAATGGAGTTCTGGTTCGCCAGCCAGCGCGTCGACGCCGAGCAGCTGGATCGTCTGGTAGCACGCCACACCCACCCCGGCCTGGCGCGCCCGGCGGCGCAGCCGACGCTGCTCAATGGCATGTTCAAAGGGTTCATCGACCTGGCATTCGAGCTGGACGGCCGTTATTACGTGACCGACTACAAATCCAACTGGCTTGGCCCGGATACCCAGGCTTACGATGCCCTGGCCATGGAAAATGCCATCCTCGAACACCGCTACGACCTGCAGTACGTGTTGTACCTGCTGGCCCTGCACCGGCAACTGCGCGCGCGGCTGCCCGATTACGATTATGACCGCCACGTGGGCGGTGCCTTGTTCATCTTCCTGCGGGGCGCCAGCAGCAGCGGGCACGGCGTTTACTTCACCAAGCCACCGCGTGAATTGATCGAAAGCCTGGATGCGCTGTTCCGTGGCGAGCATCCGCCCACCCAGCAGGACCTGTTTGCCGGAGCCCTGTCATGAGCCGTAGCCTTGTCGACCTGTTGCCCACCCCATTGCACGCCGAGTACCTGCTGGCGCTGGCGCCGCAAACTGACAGCGGTGACCTGCTGCAACTGCTCGACCGCTGGGTCGAGCGCGGCTGGCTACGGCCGCTGGACCGTGCGTTCGTGTCATTTCTGGAAGAGCGGGCCCCAGGCAGTGACCCCTTGCTGCTGCTTGCCGCAGCGTTGGCCAGCCATCAACTGGGCCACGGCCACGTCTGCCTCGACCTGCAGCAAACCCTGGCCGAGCCCGACTTTGCCCTGTCGTTGCCGCCAGAGGGTGACGCACTGACCGGCCCGTTGCTGTTGCCTTCACAATTGCTGGCCAACCTCGACTTGCAAGCATGGCGCCAACGCATCGTTGCCAGCCCGCTGGTGGCCGCTGGCGACGCACCGGGCCAGCAGGCGCGCCCCCTGGTGCTCAGCGGCCAGCGCCTGTACCTGCGCCGTTACTGGAGCTACGAGCGGCGTATCGACCACACCTTGCGCCTGCGCCTGAGCCAGGCTGAAGCAGCGCCGGCGGACTTGCCGCAACGCCTGGCGCAGTTGTTCGAGGGCGGCGCACCGGCAGGCCAGGTGGACTGGCAGAAGCTCGCCTGCGCCCTGGCCACCCGCGCCGGCTTCAGCATCATCACCGGCGGCCCCGGTACGGGCAAGACCACCACGGTGGTGCGCCTGCTGGCGTTGTTGCAAGCGCCGGCGGTGGAGCAGGGCAGGCCATTGCGTATCCGCCTGGCGGCACCCACCGGCAAGGCCGCTGCGCGCCTGACCGAGTCGATTGGCCAGCAGGTCGAGCGCCTGCAGGTCAGTGCCCAGGTACGCGAGCAGGTGCCGACCGACGTCAGCACCGTGCACCGCCTGCTCGGTAGCCGCCCGGGTTCGCGGCACTTCCGCCACCATGCGGGCAACCCGTTGCCGCTGGATGTGCTGGTGGTCGACGAAGCCTCGATGATCGACCTGGAGATGATGGCCAACCTGCTCGACGCCTTGCCAGCGCGGGCACGCCTGGTATTGCTGGGTGACAAGGACCAGCTGGCCTCGGTCGAAGCCGGTGCCGTGCTGGGGGACTTGTGCCGGGACGCCGAAGAAGGCTACTACGCGCCGGCCACCGCCAGCTGGCTCGAGCAGGTCAGTGGCGAATCGCTGGCTGGCAGTGGCCTCAAGGTTGGCGATGAACAGCGCAACCCGCTGGCCCAGCAAGTGGTGATGCTGCGCTTTTCGCGGCGCTTTGGCGAAGGCAGCGGGATTGGCCAGCTGGCGCGGCTGGTCAACCGGCAGGACGCCCATGCGGCGCGCAACCTGCTGGCCATGCCACCGGCCGATGTGCACAGCCTGGTGCTCAGGCACGAGCAGGACCGCGCCTTCGACCGCCTGCTGCTCGACGGCTTGAACCAGGGCAGCGAAGGGCCACAAGGGTACCGCAGTTATTTGCGTACCCTTGGCCGCTATCGGCCATTGCTGGATACCCCGTTCGACGACCCCGCCTGGGAGCAGTGGGCGGGCAAGGTGTTGCACAGTTTCGAGGACTTCCAGTTGCTGTGTGCGGTACGCCGCGGTGCCTGGGGCGTCGAAGGGCTCAACGAGCGGGTGGCGCGGGTGCTGCACGGCGCCGGCCTGATCGACAGCCAGCAGCCTTGGTACGAAGGGCGCCCGGTACTGGTCACCCGCAACGACTACGGCTTGGGCCTGATGAACGGCGACATCGGCATTGCCCTGCGTTTGCCGGACGAGCGCGGCGAGCCGCTGCTGCGGGTGGCCTTCCCGCGTAATGACGGCAGCGGCGGCGTGCGTTTTGTCCTGCCCAGCCGCCTGAATGAAGTGGAAACGGTATTTGCCATGACGGTGCACAAGTCCCAGGGTTCGGAGTTCGGCCACACCGCACTGGTACTGCCCGACGCACTGAACCCGGTGCTGACCAAGGAGCTGGTCTACACCGGGATCACCCGCGCCAAGCACTGTTTCAGCCTGGTCGAGCCGCGCCAGGGCATTTTCGAAGAAGCGGTGTCGCGCAAGGTAAGGCGCATTTCCGGGTTGATGCTGGAGCAAGTCTGACCCCGGCCGAAACCAGGTGGAGATCCCCTGTGGGAGCGGGCGCAGCCCGTGCCCACCTCAGCGGTGCCCGCTTTCCGACATTGATACGGCCATGTGCTATCGTTGCGCCGAAACCAGAAAGGACTTTGAGAGATTCCCCACATGCACGTGGCCGCAAGACGTGTGACAAACTGTGCGCTCTCGGTATTGCTGGCCGTGCTGTGTATCGCTACGGGCTCTGCCGGGGCGAACACCGCCACAACCAACGCCCAGGCGCAGCAACGGGCCAAGGCCGTCACCCAGGTCGTGCTGGGCATTTTCAGCTACGCGCGCTGGCCGGTGGAGCCGTCTCCATTGCGCCTGTGCCTGGTCGGCCCCACCGAATACGCGGACGACCTGATCAAAGGCCAGGTGCAGGAGTCTGGCCGCCCGCTGCAAGTGAAGCGCTTGCTGGCAGATGACAGTCAGGTCGCTCAGGCGTGTGATGCGATCTACATCGGCAAGCTCGACCAGCGCCAGCGTGACAAGCTGTTCGAGCGGGTCAGCGGCTACCCGGTCCTGAGCATCAGCGAATCGAATGACCCATGCACCATCGGCAGCCTGTTCTGCCTGCGGGTCAGCGACCAGCAGGTGGCCTTCGAGGTCAACCTTGACTCGGTGGCGCGCTCCGGGGTGCGCATTCACCCCAGCGTGCTGCAGCTGTCGCGGCGCCGGGCGGTGCAACCATGAAGCCGACCCGCAAACGCAGCCTGCGCCCAACCCTGCGCTCGGTGCTCGGCCGTGCACACTTGAATGTCGCCTTGCTGGCCGTGGGCCTGGCCGGTATTTCCTTGACCCTGTTGGGCGTGCTGGCCTTGAGCGTCTACGCCAATCACAACCTGCAACTGATTGCCCGGTCGATCAGCTACACCGTGGAGGCGGCGGTGGTGTTCGATGACAGTGCCGCCGCCAGTGAAGCGCTGGGGCTGATCGCCAGCGCCGAGGAAGTGGCCGAGGCCAGGGTCTTCAATGGTGAAGGCGAGCAACTGGCGCGCTGGCAGCGTGCCGATTCGGGCATGCTTGCCCTGCTGGAAGCGCAGGTCGCCAGCGCGTTGCTGGACGAACCGGTCAAGCTGCCGATCATGCACCAGCAGCAACAGATCGGGCGCATCGAACTGGTTGGCCAGGGGCGTAGCCTGTTGCTGTTCATGCTGGGGGGGCTTGCCGGTATTCTGTGTTGCACGGTCTTGAGCGCCTTGGCTGCCCAGTACCTGTCGCGGCGCCTGCTCGGCGATATCACCCGGCCGCTGCGCGGCTTGGCCAGCGTCGCCCACGCCGCCCGCCGCGAGCGCAGCTTCGACCGGCGTGTGCCGGAAACGGCGATTGCCGAGCTCAACGAGCTGGGGAATGACTTCAACGCCCTGCTGGACGAACTGGAAGTGTGGCAAAGCCACCTGCAGAGCGAAAACCAGACCTTGGCCCATCAGGCCAGCCACGACAGCCTGACCGGCCTGCCCAACCGCGCCTTCTTCGAAGGGCGCCTGAGCCGCAGCGTGCGCAACGCAGCCAGCCAGCAGGATCACATGGCGCTGCTGTTCCTCGACAGTGACCATTTCAAGCAGATCAACGACACGCTGGGCCATGCGGTGGGGGACGAGGTGCTGATCAGCGTGGCCGAGCGCCTGCGTGCCCAGTTGCGTGAGCATGATCTGGTTGCACGTTTGGGCGGTGACGAATTCGCCGTGCTGCTGACGCCCTTGCAAACGCGCCGGGATGCCGAGCACATTGCCGAAAAAATCGTCGCCAGCATGAAGCTGCCGGTGCAGCTGGACAGCGGCCGCAGTGTCGCCACGTCGGTGAGCGTCGGTATCGCCTATTACCCGGAAGACGGCGCCGACCCGGCCAGTCTTCTGAATGCCGCCGATGCGGCGATGTATCAGGCCAAGCGCAAACGGCGTGGCCATTGGCAAGTGGCGCAGACGGAACGGTCCGCCAACCCTATCGACAACAGGAGCTGAACCCGTGATACAGGCTTTACGTTTTCCACTGTGGGCCGTGTTGCTCGCTGTGCTGGCGCTGACCGGCTGCCAAAGCGCGCCGCCCAAGGGGCTGACCCCGGAACAGATTGCCGTGCTCAAGCGCGAAGGCTTTACCCCCACCGATGAAGGCTGGGCGTATGACTTGTCTGGCAAAGTGTTGTTCGGCAGTGACCTGGACAGCCTCAACAGCCAGAGCCAGGCGATTGTCGAGCGGATCGGCAAGGCACTGCTGGGCGTGGGTATCCAGCGTGTGCGGGTAGACGGGCATACCGACTCGTCGGGCAAGGCGGCCTATAATCAGGAGTTGTCCGAGCGCCGCGCGCAGAGCGTGGCCAAAGCCTTGGTCGGGGTCGGCATGCAGCCGCAGAACATCCAGAGCCAGGGCCTGGGCAGCAGCCAGCCGGTGGCAGACAACCGCACCAGCGCCGGGCGTACAGAGAACCGGCGCGTGTCCATCGTGGTAGCGTCCTACTGAGCCCCGTCACTGCTGGGCAAAGCGCATTTCCCGGGTCTGCCCCATCAACAACGGCGCATTCGCCTCGGTCACCCCGCGAATGTAATCCCACAACAGGGTGATCCGCTTCAGCTTGCGCAGGTCCTCCCGGCAATACATCCAGAATTGCCGGGTCACCTCGATGTCCTCTGGCAACACCGTGACCAGCCGTGGATCCTGCGCAGCCAGGAAACACGGCAGGATCGCCAGCCCGCGGCCCTGCAACGCCGCCGTGTACTGTGCAATCACACTGGTACTGCGTAGATGCGCAGTGGCGCCGGGGATCAGGTTGGCGAGGTACAAGAGCTCTGAGCTGAACGCCAGGTCGTCCACGTAACTGATGAACGGGTGCCTGGCCAGGTCAGCCACCTGGCGTATCGGCGCATGGCTGTCCAGATAGCCCTGCGTCGCATACAGCCGCAAGCTGTAGTCGCACAGCTTGCAGCACACATAAGGCCCATGCTCGGGGCGCTCCAGGGCGATGACGATATCCGCCTCGCGCTTGGACAGGCTGATGAAGTGCGGCAGCGGCAGGATATCCACTGAAATGGCCGGGTAGGCGTCGACGAAGTGGCTCAACTGCGGGGTAATGAAGAAACTGCCGAAGCCTTCTGTGCACCCCATGCGCACATGCCCCGACAACGCCACGCTCGACCCGGATACCTGCTCGCACGCCATGTGCAGCGTGCTTTCGATCGACTCGGCATAGCCCAGCAAACGCTGGCCCTCGGCGGTGAGAACAAAGCCGTTGGTGCGCGACTTTTCGAACAGCAAGGTACCCAGCGCCCCCTCCAGCGAGCTGATGCGGCGCGACACCGTGGTGTAGTCCACGCTCAGGCGTTTTGCCGCGCTACTGGCCTTGCGGGTACGGGCCACTTCAAGGAAAAACTTCAAATCGTCCCAGTTGAGCGCGCTCAGGGATGTGAGATCTTTTTGCATGATGATCCGGTTTTTTTGTGCGTTCTTGTTGGATGTTTGCACATCTATACTCGAAACAAGCCTCAGGACGCCACCTCGCGTTTGCTTGGCGCTGGCGATCTCGTCCCGACAATAATTCCAAGGAGAACGCAGATGAACGCACCGCAATCCCCGAACCCGACCAAGGTCGACCAGGTGAAGCTGCTGATCGACGGCCAGTGGGTCGAGTCCAAGACCACCGAATGGCGCGACATCGTCAACCCGGCCACCCAAGAGGTGCTGGCGCGCGTACCGTTCGCGACGGTAGAAGAAGTCGATGCAGCCGTAGCCGCTGCCCACCGTGCCTTCAAGACCTGGCGAGACACCCCGATTGGCGCGCGCATGCGCATCATGCTCAAGCTGCAGGCGCTTATTCGCGAACACACCAAGCGCATTGCCCAGGTGCTCAGCGCCGAGCAGGGCAAAACCCTGGCTGACGCCGAGGGTGATATTTTCCGCGGCCTGGAAGTGGTGGAACACGCTGCTTCCATCGGCACCTTGCAGATGGGTGAATTCGCCGAAAACGTCGCCGGCGGTGTCGATACCTACACCCTGCGCCAGCCTATCGGTGTATGCGCTGGCATCACGCCGTTCAATTTCCCGGCGATGATCCCGCTGTGGATGTTCCCCATGGCCATCGTCTGCGGCAACACCTTTGTGCTCAAACCGTCCGAGCAGGACCCGCTGTCGACCATGCTGCTGGTCGAGCTGGCGCTGGAAGCCGGCGTACCGGCCGGGGTGCTGAATGTGGTGCACGGTGGCAAGCAGGTGGTGGATGCCATTTGCACTCACCAGGACATCAAGGCGATTTCCTTCGTCGGCTCTACCGAAGTCGGTACCCACGTGTACAACCTGGGCAGCCAGCACGGCAAGCGCGTGCAGTCGATGATGGGCGCCAAGAACCACGCCGTGGTGCTGCCCGATGCCAACCGTACGCAAACCATCAATGCCCTGGTCGGTGCCGCCTTCGGCGCGGCGGGCCAGCGCTGCATGGCCACCTCGGTGGCGGTGCTGGTGGGCAAGGCCCGTGAGTGGCTGCCGGACATCAAGGAAGCAGCCAGCAAGCTCAAGGTCAATGCCGGGTGTGAGCCAGGCACCGATGTCGGCCCGGTGGTTTCCAAACGCGCCAAGGAGCGTGTGCTGGGCCTGATCGAAAGCGGCATCAAGGAAGGCGCCAAGCTGGAACTCGATGGCCGCGACGTCACGGTGCCGGGTTACGAGCACGGCAACTTCGTTGGCCCAACCCTGTTCTCGGGTGTGAAGACTGACATGCAGGTCTACACCCAGGAAATCTTCGGCCCGGTGCTGGTGACCCTGGAGGTCGATACCCTCGACGAAGCCATCGCCCTGGTCAACGCCAACCCGTTCGGCAACGGCACTGGCCTGTTCACCCAAAGCGGCGCTGCAGCGCGCAAGTTCCAGAGCGAAATCGATATCGGCCAGGTCGGAATCAACATCCCGATCCCGGTACCGGTACCGTTCTTCAGCTTCACCGGCTCCCGTGGCTCCAAGCTCGGCGACCTCGGCCCATATGGCAAGCAAGTGGTGCAGTTCTACACTCAGACCAAGACCGTCACTGCCCGCTGGTTCGATGACGGCAGCGTCAACGACGGTGTGAACACCACCATCAGCCTGCGCTAAGGAGACGTCATGCGTATTGCATTCATTGGCCTGGGCAACATGGGCGCGCCCATGGCCCGCAACCTGATCAAGGCCGGGCACCAGTTGAACCTGTTCGACTTGAACAAGGCTGTACTCGCCGAGCTGGCCGAACTGGGAGGGCAGATCAGCCCGTCGCCCAAGGACGCGGCGGCCAACAGCGAGCTGGTGATCACCATGCTGCCTGCCGCTGCCCATGTGCGCAGCGTATACCTGAACGAAGATGGCGTGCTGGCCGGTATTCGTCCCGGTACACCTACCGTGGACTGCAGCACCATCGATCCGCAGACCGCGCGTGATGTGTCCAAGGCTGCAGCGGCCAAGGGCGTGGACATGGGCGATGCGCCGGTGTCCGGTGGCACCGGCGGTGCGGCAGCCGGCACCCTGACGTTCATGGTCGGTGCCAGCGCCGAGTTGTTCGCCAGCCTCAAGCCGGTGCTGGAGCAGATGGGCCGCAATATCGTCCACTGCGGCGAGGTGGGCACCGGGCAAATCGCCAAGATCTGCAACAACCTGCTGTTGGGTATCTCGATGATCGGCGTGTCCGAGGCCATGGCGCTGGGTAATGCGCTGGGCATCGATACCAAGGTGCTGGCCGGCATCATCAACAGCTCGACCGGGCGTTGCTGGAGTTCGGACACCTACAACCCGTGGCCGGGCATCATCGAAACCGCGCCAGCATCGCGTGGCTATACCGGTGGCTTTGGCGCCGAACTGATGCTCAAGGATCTGGGGCTGGCGACCGAAGCGGCGCGCCAGGCACACCAGCCGGTGGTCCTGGGGGCTGTGGCCCAGCAGTTGTATCAGGCCATGAGCTTGCGTGGCGAGGGTGGCAAGGACTTCTCGGCTATCGTCGAGGGGTATCGCAAGAAAGATTGACGCAAGAGGTGGGCTTCATCGCGGGCCAGGTGGCCACATAACCCTGTGGGAGCGGGCATGCCCGCGAACACCGGCAAAGCCGGTGCCATCCACCACGCTGCCTGTTTCGCGGGCGCGCCCGCTCCCACAGAGTTAGTTGTAGAGTGTCTGATCAGGCGAAGACGAAATACTTGCGCACGGTCTCGACCACTTCCCAGGTGCCTTTCATACCCGGTTCAATGACGAACACATCACCGGCCTTCAGGTGCTTCGGCTCTTCGCCTTCCGGGGTGATGATGCAGTAGCCATCGAGGAAGTGGCAGAACTCCCACTTCTCGTAATTGACCTCGAACTTGCCCGGGGTGCAGATCCAGGTGCCCATGATCTTGCTGCCGTCGGCCGACAGGTAGGCGTTGAGGTTGACGGTGTGCGGATCGCCGCCGATGCGCTTCCACTTGGTGGCGTCCACGACCGGCGTGGGGCAGGTTTCGCGCAGGACGGTGATGAAATCGGACATGGCACAACTCCTGGTGACTGGCTGAATGACTGGTCACCATAGGGCCATCGGCCGAGCCGCAGTTGCCTGGGCTCGACGTCCAGCTGTCTGGTCGCGCTATGCCCACCAATACCGCACAAAGTGGAAGAACACTGGCGCCGCAAAGCACACCGAATCCATGCGGTCGAGCATGCCGCCGTGGCCTTCGATCATGTGCCCCCAGTCTTTCACCCCACGGTCGCGTTTTATAGCCGACATCACCAGCCCGCCGAAGAAGCCCATGGCGTTCACGGCCAAGGCCATCAGTGCTGCCTGCCAGAAGCTGAAGGGCGTGATCCAGCACAGCAGGGCGCCGATCAGGGTGGCCAGCGCTACGCCGCCGGCCAGGCCTTCGACGGTCTTGGAGGGGGACAGGTTGGGCGCCACCTTGTGTTTGCCGAACAG
The DNA here is from genome assembly GCF_001320345.1 of Pseudomonas sp. NBRC 111127. Taxonomy (NCBI): domain Bacteria; kingdom Pseudomonadati; phylum Pseudomonadota; class Gammaproteobacteria; order Pseudomonadales; family Pseudomonadaceae; genus Pseudomonas; species Pseudomonas sp. NBRC 111127. The sequence continues at coordinate 16,292 of NZ_BCBD01000036.1, forward strand.
CTTGCCGCACACGTACTGCAGCACGTCGCTGAGTTGCACCACCAGAATCAGCCAGGCGATCAGCAGCAGGTTGCGGCCCTCGTAGCCGGGGATGTCCAGGGTCATCAGGGCCGGCACCGACGACACGCAGTACACGGCGATCATCAAGCCCCATTGCACTTTTGACGCACGCTCAAGGAACCGTGTGGTGTCACCGCCCAGGCTGGCGAGGATCGGCAGCAGCAAGAACAGGTACACCGGGATGAAGATGCTGAACAGGCCGTACCAGTCCATGGCGATCAGCACGTACTGCACCGGGAGTGCCACGTAGAAGGCTGCCACCAGTGCCGGGTAGTCGCTGCGCCGGGTAGGGGTGAGGGTCATGAATTCGCGCAGGGCATAGAACGACACACCGTAGAACAGCACGATCACACCGTACTTGCCGAACACAAAGGCAATGCCGATTACCACCACCATCACCCACCAAGCATTGATGCGGGCGTTGAGGTTGTCGATCACGGCGTGCGGCGCCGGGCCGGCGCGCCATTTGAGCAGGCGGCCGACCACGCTGGCCAGCAGCAGCAGGGCGCCGATGCCGGCAAACAGGGAAAGGGTGTTGTTGTCCATGTCAGGCATCCTTGGGGGCCAGGTTCAGCAGGGCCTGGCTGGCCCGCTCGAGAAACGCCTGCTTGCTTTCATCGGCGTGCAGGTGCAGCGGTTCGCCAAAGCTCAGGGTGCACAGCAACGGCAATGGCAAGGCGCGCCCTTTGGGCATCACCCGGTTGAGGTTGGCGATCCAGACCGGTACCAGTTCGACCTGCGGGTGGGCTGCTGCCAGGTGATACAACCCGCTTCTGAAGGGCAGTAGCGGTTCGTCGCCAAGGTTGCGCGTGCCCTCCGGGAAGAAGATCAGCGAGTCGCCCTGGGCCACCGCGTCCAGCACCGGCTGCAAAGGGTTGCCTTGCCCTTCGCTGCGCTGGCGCTCGATCAGTACCCCGTTGAAGACCTTGCGGATAAGAAAGTCGCGGATGCCCGGCCTGGCCCAGTAGTCTGCGCCGGCCACCGGGCGCGTGCGTTGGCGCAGCCCTTGCGGCAGCGAGGCCCACAGCAGCACGAAGTCGCCGTGGCTGCTGTGGTTGGCGAAATACAGGCGCTGCACCGGCAGCGCCGAGCAACCCAGCCAGAGGGCGCGGGCACCGGTAATCAGGCGGGCGGCCGAGGTGATGACGTAAGCAGTCAGGTTGGCGAGCATAGGCAGGTGGTCATCCCTTAAAAGGCAGTGTCAGCAGGGTAGCCAAGGCTAGCGACAGCTGCAGGCCCAGGCATACGGCCTGACGGCGCAACAGGCCCAGTGCGGCCCGGCTGCGGGCAGGCCAGGCGCGGCCGTCGGTTGCCTGTGGTTTGAGTTTCAGTTCGAACAGGGCGCGGTCCAGGGCCTGGGTGTCAGCCGGCAGGTCTGCGCTATTGGCCAGGTGGGCAAACAGTTCGGCATCGATAGCCACGCGGATGGCCCAGTATTTGTGGAGCACGCCGAGCACCAGCAGCACGCTGCACAGCAGGCTCGCCAGCGGATGCAGTGGGGTATTGAGCAGCGGTGAAAGGCCATACGCCAGGGCCAGCAAGGTGAGGCCGTCGGACAGGCGCTCCAGCTGTTTCCCTCGGCCCAGCAGGCTGGCGGCCACGCGCAGGTTCATGGCTGTGCTCCCAGTTGCTGAAGAGCCTGGTGATGCGCGTTGCGCAGTACGATGCCGGGGCGTGCTTGGCGAATCAGTGCTTCTGCCTGTTGGGCGTCGCTGCTGCGGCCGGAGAGCAGCAGCCACGCGGCCACGGCGCTGGCGCTGCGCGAGTAGCCTAAAGCGCAGCACACTAGCACCGGGCCCTGGGCGCGCAGGTGTTCGATGGCGTTGGCGGCCTGCTGTAGCAGGGCAACGTCTGGCGCTATCAGATCCAGGGTAGCGAAACACTGATAGTCAAGGGCTGACGCGATCGTCGTAGGAGCGGCCTTGCGTCGCGAAAGGGCTGCGGAGCAGCCCCGACAGTTTCTGCTGCGAAGCTGAAAACCCTGGGCCGCTTCGCACCCCTTTCGCGACACAAGGCCGCTCCTACAATGGTTTGCGTTACACGGCAGTTCTGCGCACAGATCAACAATTGCAGCGAACTGCGTGTCGCGCCCTGGGATTCTCCCCAGGTACACACCATCGCACACCTCGTCGGCCTGTGGATGGCGCCGGGTCCACAACCGCGAATTGAGCCACGCGCCCGCCAGATAGGGGGCCAGCAGCCACCGGCTTGCAGGCGACAAGCGCCCGTCATCACCCTTCTGAAAACCACCCGCCCCGAACACGGCGTAGTTCAGCGCCACCAGCCCCAACGACACCGCTGGCCAACTCAACCACAGCCAAGCCCCGCCCATCGCAGCGGCAGGGAGTACACACAGCAGCGCGCCCAAGGCATAACAAGCGGCAACCTTCCAGCGCTTGGCATCCTGAGCAAGGCGGGCCGCCTGAAAGGGCAGGCGCCCTTGCTGCGGCCACAGCCACAGGCAGGCAAACCCCGCCAGCGCCCCCGTGGGCACATCGATGAAATGGTGCTGCCAGGTGGTCAGCACCGACACCCCGATCAGCGCCATCCAGCCATGCATCAGCCAACGCCAGGGCTGGCGTTGCACATGCCGGGCAAACATCGCCCAGATGATCACCAGCAAAGCGATGTGCAGCGAAGGCGCCTGGTTGAATGGCTTGTCGAAGCCCATCAACACATCGAACAGCCAGCCGAACAGCCCGTCCAGGCCCGGCCGCTCGAAGGTGAACCGCAGCGGCCACAGCAGAAAACAGCAGACGCTGATCACCTGTGCGCTGAGTAACGCCAGCGCGTGGCGGTCCATTTCCTGGCGTGTGCGCGGCAGCAGGAAGGACAACCCGTACAGCAGGTCGATCGACCAGTACGGGATGATCGTCCAGGGCCACAGCGGCATGCCGTGCTCCCAGCCGAACACCAGGCTGCCGACATCACTGCGCCCAGCCGTGTAATTGTTCGCCAGCCCATAGCTGAGGAAGAACAACGGCCCCAGCAGCAGAAGCCAGAACACACCCCGGCGAATCAGCCCGTGCTCGCGTGGCGGGCTCACTCAGCGCACCCGCTGTGCCAGGCTGACGCTGAAGATGCCCCATTCATCGATGCGCTGGGCCAGCTTGCGGAAGCCCGCGGCCTCAACCAGCTGGTCCATCTCGGCCTGGCTGCGCCGGCGCATTACCCAAGCCTCGCCACCGCGGTGGCTGGTGAGGGCGCGGGCAATCATCTCCAGTTGCGGGTGCCATGGCTGGCCGGTGTAGACCAGGTAGCCGCCATCCTCTATGGCGTCGGCCAGCCCGGCCAGGGAATTGCCCACCAGTTGGTTACTGGGGAAGAGCTCGTACAGCCCCGAAACCACGGCCAGCGTTGGGGGTTGTTCAAGTGTGGCCAGGCTCTGGCGATCGAAGGCGTCGCCCTGTACGAAGCGGGCGATGTCGGCCAGGCCCTTCTCGCGGATCAGCGCGCTGCCTTGCTGAACGTTCAGTTCGCTGTAATCGCGCAGCAGGATCGAATCTGGCAACTGCTCAAGGCCTTGAAGGGCTTCGAGGATATAGCGGCCATGGCCGGCGGCGATATCGACAATGTGCACGGGCCGTTGCTGTTCACGCAGGCGGGCGATGGCCAGGCGCAGCAATTGCTCGACGTGCAGCTTGCGTTGGCGAATGCCACGCCAGCCGATGGCGTCGAGGTAGTTCTGGTCGATCAGGCGCCCCAGTTTGCCCTTGCCGGTCGGCTGGTTGCGGTACACGTAGTCGAGGGTGCTGCCAGAATCGAAGCCTGTGTCAAACCCAAGCTTCACGCCCGCAGACAGCCCCTTGCCCAAGCTCAAGCCAGCGCGGGTGGCGCGCCAGTAAAGGTCGCGGGGCGAGTTGCGCGGCAGCGGCGCAGCCAGGCTTTCTGCCTCGGCGCAACTGGCCCCGGTCTTGTCGGCATCCAGCAGTGAGGGCAACGCGGCGGGGCTGGCGAAGCAATGGTCGACAAACCGTTCGATGCGCCTCAGGGCATGGGCCCGATCACGTTCACCCAAGGTGTCGTGGAAGAACCCGGGCAGTATGTGCATCTCCTTTCGTGTGCTGCCGAGCCGGTCGAAAAACCGTTCTTGCGGTTGGCGCTCGACCACGAAATCAGCCCCGGACACCAGCAACTGGGTCGGCACCTGGATGGCCTGGGCGTCGGCCACCACGCGGTCGGCGGCCTCGTACAGGCCCAACAGCATGGTTACCGAAATGGGCCGGCTGATCAGCGGGTCGGCCACGTACGACATCACCCGCTCAGGGTCGTGAGTGAGCAGGCGCGGCTTGACGTAGCTATTCACGAAGAAATTGCCGCGCAAGGCCTTCAGCAGCTTCAGGCCTGGGCGGGCAAACGGCACGTACAGCTTGACCTTGAACGCTGGTGAGGCCAACACCAGGCAGCGCACCTTGGGCGCGTAGTCGTGGGCCCAGGTGGCGATCAGCACGGCGCCGACGCTTTGTGCCAGTACCACCAGGTCCTGTTCGGCGATGCCGTGGTGGGCCTGGATGTGTTCGATGAAGGTTTGCACGTCGCGCACACTGGTGGCGAACCCCGGGCTGTCGCCACGCGCGCCTGGCGAGCGGCCGTGGCCGCGGGCATCCCAGGCGAAGAAGTCGTAGCCCGGCATGTCCAGCTCATCGGCCAGGTGGGCCATGCGCCCGCCGTGCTCATGGCCCCGGTGGAACATCACCACGGCGCGGCGTGGCTGGTGTTCGTTGCGGGTGGCAGGCCAATGACGGTAATGCAGCTCGACACCGTCATGGGTGGGGAAGTGCAGCGCTTGCGCTTGGCGCATGGTCAACGTCCTTTTGCGACGACGATAGGCTCAGCGGGTTTCGGCCAGGCCCTGGCGAACCCGGTTGTAGAGGGTATAGAGCGAGAGCGCGAGGATGACCAGCAACAGGCCGTTGATCCAGGCGCCATCGAGCAGGCCAAAGGCGACGCCGGTGCCCAGCACGCCGAAGGCGAAGGCCCTGTCGCTCTTGCCCATAGGCCCGTCGTAGCGCCGCGCGGCGCCTGCCAGCGGGCCCATGACACCGGCGTACTCGCTGAAGATGGCGCACAGCACCACCAGCACCACCAGCGCAGGCGACACCCCGGCCAACAAGGCGAAGGGCAGGTACAGCGCTGCATCGGCAATCACGTCACAGAGTTCGTTGAGGTAAGCACCGAGGGTTGATTGCTGGCCGAACTCCCGGGCCAGCATGCCGTCGACGGCATTCAGCGCCATGCGCAGCAGCATCCAGATCGGTACCAGGATGAACAGCCAGGTGATGTGCGGCAGGGCGGCCAGCAGCAGGCCCACCAGGAGCGATACCACGGCAGCGGTGACAGTGACCTGATTGGCGGTGACGCCTCGGTCGTAAAGGCGTTGCACGGCCGGGCGCAACAAAGCCTGGAAGCGTGGTTTGAGCTGGTAGATCGAGGCCACTGGACAGTCCTTTTTAGTGGGGCGTCATGGCGCCATTGTGTGTGAGCCTTCTTCGCGGGTAAACCCGCGAAGAATCCAACGCAGTGCATGGCACCGGCTGCGCCGGTGTTCGCGGGCGCGCCCGCTCCTACAGGGACCGCGCCAGCTTTTAGTAATTGAGCAAGACAGTTGCTCCCACCAGCCGGTCAACCAACCCCGACGCATACCCTGGCAACGCCGCAAAGTCCCGCGCGCACACCAGCAACCGGCGGTTGGCCCAGGGTTCCGCCAGGGCTACCCAGTGCAGCGGCAACAGCCCTTGCCAACGCTTCACCGCCGCCAGTGGCACCACCCCGACCCCAGCCCCGCCTGCAACCATGCGGATCACGCCATCAAACCCTTCGGCCCGCACTCTCACCTGCATGCGCCGCCCTTCCCGCAATGCCTGTTCCTCCAGGTACAACGCCAATGCACTGCCTGCTCCAAGTCCGACATGACCATGCGCCAGGCTGTCGATGAAGCTGGGGGCAACCTCGCTGGCCAGCGGATGGCCAGGCGGCGTTACCAGCACCAGTGGGTCGTCACGAAACGGCCGGGTTTGCAGGTGCCCGAAAGGCGCGGCTGTTGAAACAATGCCAAGGTCTGCCATGCCTTGCGTAATCGCCTGCACGATGCGCAGGCTCGGCAGTTCCTGTATGTCCACGCTGACGCCGGGGTTTTCAGCCAAATAACCGGCCACAAGTTCGGGCAGGTACTCCGTAAGTGCTGCGGTGTTGCACAGCAGGCGCACTTGGCCGTGCTGCCCCTGCGCATACTGGCCCAGGTCGAACTGCAGGCGTTCGACCTGCTGGGCAATCAGGCGGGCATGCTGCAACAGCGCCTGGCCGGCCGGGGTCGGCTGAACACCGCGGCGGTTACGCTGCAGTAAAGGGATGCCCAGCGACGCTTCCATGGCCCGGATGCGCGCACTGGCTGCCGGCAGCGACAGATGGCTGCGGCTGGCACCGGCGGTGATGTTGCCGCACTCCAGGGTGTGCTGGAACAGCTTGAGATCGATCAGGTCAAAATGCATGTGCCTCTGCCTGCGCAAGAGTCTGGATAAGGGTATGGCAGATTTTCAGCCTGCCCGCCACGGGCCATTATCGGCCCATGAATACCTTGCTCTCTTTCTACCACAACATGGGCCCTGCTCTGTCGCTGCTGGTGGTGCTGACGTTCCTGCTGGCCGGCGCAGTGAAAGGCGTGATCGGCCTGGGGCTGCCCACCATCGCGATGGGCCTGCTGGGCCTGGCTATGCCTCCGGCGCAGGCTGCAGCACTGCTGATCGTGCCGTCGACCCTTACCAACCTTTGGCAGTTGGCCAGCGGCGGGCACCTGCGAGCGTTGCTGGTGCGGCTGGGCCCGATGCTGGCGCTGATCTTCATTGGCACCTTGCTGGGCAGTGCCTGGCTGGGCATCGACAGCGGGCCATGGGCCGCGCATGCGTTGGGTGCGGCCTTGCTGGCGTACGCGGTGTACGGGCTGGTTGGGCCGGGTTTGCGCTTGGCAGCGGCGCACGAGCGTTGGCTGGGGCCTGCGTGCGGGCTGGTGACGGGGGTAATCACGGCGGCAACCGGGGTATTCGTGATACCTGCGGTGCCCTACTTGCAGAGCCTGGGCCTGAGCCGCGAGCAGATGATCCAGGCGCTGGGCCTGTCGTTCACGGTTTCGACCCTGGCACTGGCTGTTGGCCTGGCCGGGCAGGATGCCCTCGGTGGCCAGGCCTTGGGTGCTTCACTGCTGATGCTGGCGCCAGCCTTGCTCGGCATGCTGGCCGGGCAGTGGATGCGTCAGCGCATCAGCGCGTTGCTGTTCAAGCGTTGTTTCTTCATCGGCCTGGCCGCACTGGGCGGCCACTTGCTGATCAACGGTTAGCGCTGGATGCGCTGAGCATTTCGACCTGCTGGATATCGAAATCGCGCTCAAGGTAGTCCATGCGTTTTTCGAAGAAGGCGGCCATGTGCGGCAGGGCCGAATGCACATCCAGCGCGGCCTGGTCGGCCCACACTTCGAAAAACACGAACAGGCTCGGGTCCTGCTGGTCGCGCAGCATGTGGTACTCGATGCAACCTGGCTCCTGGCGGCTTGGCTCGACATAAGGGCGGAACAGTTTTTCGAACGCATCGGCCATTTCCGGGCGGGTCTTGGCTTTGAGAATGAAGGCGATCTGCTCAGTCATGAGGCGCTACTCGGTGAGGGGTGGTGAACCGATTCTACGGCAATAATGTGATGCTGATTCGTGACTTCTGGTCAATTGTATTTTTCCCGGTGACTTCTGTATCCCGCCCCAGCGAACCTCTAACCTGCCGACATCAAATTTTGACTCGGCCGGGAGGCCAGCATGAAAAAGATTCTTCTGCTCAATGGTGGTAAACAGTTCGCTCACTCTGATGGCCGCCTCAACACGACCTTGCACGAAGCGGCCATCGCCCACCTGGACCGCGCCGGTTTCGATGTACAGCAGACCTTCATCGACGGTGGCTACGACGTGCAGGCCGAGGTCGAGAAGTTTCTCTGGGCCGATGTGATCATCTACCAGATGCCGGGCTGGTGGATGGGCGCGCCGTGGACGGTGAAGAAGTACATCGATGAAGTGTTCACCGCAGGCCATGGCAGCCTCTACGCCAGCGATGGCCGCACCCGCTCGGATCACACGCAGAAGTACGGCAGCGGTGGCCTGGTGCACGGCAAGCAGTACATGCTGTCGCTGACCTGGAACGCGCCGCAGCAGGCCTTCGATGACCCGAGCGATTTCTTCGAAGGCAAAGGCGTGGATGCGGTGTACTTCCCGTTCCACAAGGCCAACCAGTTCCTTGGCATGGCCGGCCTGCCGACTTTCCTGGCAACGGATGTGATGAAGCGCCCGGATGTGCCGGCGGCGCTGGCAGCTTATGAAGCCCATCTGGACAAGGTGTTCGGCAAGGCAGCGTGATGGGTTGCCTGTACTGGCCTCTTCGCGGGCTGGCCTGCTCCCACGGGTGAGGTGGGAGCAGCCGCACTTGGCCTGGACATGCGATTATCTGATCCTTGCACAGACCTATCACAGGCCCGAATGTGAAAACCCGATCCGAAGAACTCCAGGTATTCGTCGCCGTCATCGACTGCGGCTCGATCTCCGCCGCTGCCGAGCAGATGGGCCAGACCCCGTCCGCCGTCAGCCGCACGTTGTCGCGCCTGGAGGGCAAGCTGGGCACCACTCTGGTCAATCGCACCACCCGGCGTATGGACCTCACCGAAGAAGGGCGTTTTTTCCTCGAACGCGCGCGGTTGATCCTGCAGCAGATGGACGACATGGAAGAGCGCCTGTCGATGAACCGCCAGACCCCTACCGGGCGCTTGCGCATCAACGCTGCCGCCCCTTTCATGCTGCATGCCATCGTGCCGTGGATCGGCGAGTTCCGCCGCCAGTACCCGGGCATAGAGCTGGAGCTGAACACCGACGACCTGATCATCGACCTGCTGGAGCACAGCACCGATGTGGCGATTCGCATCGGCGAACTGGCCGACTCCAGCCTGCATGCACGCAGCCTCGGCTGCAGCCCGGTGCAGGTGCTGGCAAGCCCCGCCTACCTGGCGCAGCATGGGACGCCCCAGCGTGTAGAGGACCTGGCCAACCACTGCCTGCTTGGCTTCAGCCAACCCGAGTCACTCAACCAATGGCCGCTGCGCCATGCCCAGGGTGACCGCTTCGGCATCCGCCCCGCGTTGCTCGCTTCCAGCGGCGAGACCCTGCGCCAGCTGGCGCTGGCCGGGGAGGGCATCGTCAGCCTGTCGCATTTCATGACCCACGAAGACATCCGCAGCGGGCGCTTGCAGGTGCTGTTGGGTGAAGCCAACAACGGTTACCGGCAACCGATTCACGCGGTGTACTACCGCAACACGCAGCTGGCCCTGCGTATTCAGTGCTTTCTGGATTTCATCCAGCGCAAGCTGGCCATGTACGCCTGCTGATTTGCCTGAACGCGACAAAGCCTGCCCACGGGCGGCGAAACGCCCTGCGGTTGATTGCACAATCCAGGCGCATCGGCCTTACTGACTGCTCGACAAAAACAACACCAAGGAAGTGTCATGCGTATTGTCCCGTTCCAGTACCTGGCTCTCGCAGCCGCGATCCTGAGCTGTTCCTCGGTTTACGCTGCGGATCTGGAAGGCGGTGCAGTGGCTGCCCCCGATCAATATGGTGCACAGGTCGCCGCCGATATCCTGAAAAAGGGCGGCAACGCAGTCGATGCCGCCGTGGCCACGGCCTTCACCCTGGCGGTGACCTACCCCGAGGCCGGCAATATCGGCGGCGGCGGTTTCATGACCCTGTTCGTCGACGGCAAGCCGTATTTCCTCGACTACCGCGAAGTGGCGCCCAAGGCCGCCACGCGCAACATGTACCTGGACGACAAGGGTGAGGTCATCGAGAACCTCAGCCTGGTCGGGGTGCGCGCCGCTGGCGTACCCGGCACGGTAATGGGCTTGTGGGAGGCGCATCGCAAGTTTGGCAAGCTGCCCTGGAGCGAGCTGCTGACCCCGGCCATCGGCTATGCGAAAAATGGCTTCAAGGTCGCGGAAAAGCAGTACCAGTACCGCAACGATGCACAGGGCATGTTCAAGACTGCGACCAACTTCAACGATTACTTCGGCAACATGAAGGTTGGCGAGCTGTTCAGGCAGCCCGAACTGGCCCAGACCCTGGAGCGTATCGCCGACAAAGGCGTCAGCGAGTTCTACCAGGGCAAGACTGCCGATTTGCTGGTGGCGCAGATGCAGGCCGACAAGGGCCTGATCACCAAACAAGACCTGCAGGATTACAAGGCCGTATGGCGTGAACCGATGGCCGTCAGCTGGCGTGGCAACGTGGTGTATACCGCGCCACCACCCAGCTCCGGCGGTGTAGCCCTGGCTCAGCTGCTGGGCATCAAGGAAGACCGCGCGGCGGACTTCAAAGGGGTGGCGCACAACTCGGCGCAGTACATCCACCTGCTGGCCGAGATCGAGAAACGCGTGTTCGCCGACCGCGCCGACTATCTCGGTGACCCGGCCTTTACCCAAGTGCCGGTGGATAAACTGGTGGCCAAGGACTACCTGGCCAAGCGCGCTGCGCAGGTCAACCCGAAAGCCATTTCCGACACTGACAAGGTCAAGCCCGGGCTGGAACCGCACCAGACCACGCACTTTTCCATCGTCGACAAGCACGGCAACGCGGTCAGCAACACCTACACCCTCAACCTCGACTACGGCAGTGGCGTGGTGGTGAAAGGGGCGGGTTTCCTGCTGAACGACGAGATGGACGATTTCAGCGCCAAGCCGGGGGCGGCCAATGCCTTTGGCGTAGTCGGCGGTGATGCCAACGCGATCGAGCCGGGCAAGCGCATGCTGTCGTCGATGAGCCCCAGCCTGATGACCCGTGACGGCAAGGTCGAGCTGGTGATCGGCACCCCGGGTGGTTCGCGGATCTTTACCTCGATCTTCCAGGTGATGAACAACCTGTATGACTACGGCATGCCATTGGACAAAGCGGTGGCGGCGCAGCGTGTGCACCATCAGTTGCTGCCCAAGGACACCATCTACTTCGACAGCTATGCACCGTTGACCGGGCCTGTGGCTGACGGCCTGAAGAAGATGGGGTATGTGCTGGAAGACCAGGGCTGGGAGATGGGTGATATCCAGGCGATCCGGGTGGAAGGGGCAAAGCTGGAGACGGCCTCTGATCCGCGGGGGCGTGGGGTGGGCATGATCGTCAAATAAGCTGCCGCCTGTGCTGGCCTGATCGCCGGCAAGTCAGCTCCCACAGGTACGGCGCTGTTTCTGATCCTGCACCGTTGCTGTGGCAGCCTGGCTTGCCGGCGCTGGGCCGCTCAGCGGCCCCCGGGCTTGCAGTCAGACGCGGAACTGGCTGACCAGCGTCTGCAACTGCCCACCCAGGCGCGCCAGTTCGACGCTGGACGCTGCCGTTTCATTGCTGGCCGCCGCCGTCTGCTCAGACACATCGCGCACATTGAGGATGCTGCGGCTGATCTCCTCGGCCACCGCACTCTGCTGCTCTGCGGCCGCGGCAATCTGCTGGTTCATCGACTGAATGCCCGACACCGTGCTGGTAATGCTCTCCAGCGAGGCCCCGGCCTTGCGCGCCAGTTCCACGCTGCTGTCGGTCAGGGTGCGGCTGCCTTGCATGGCGCTGGCCACTTGCTGGGTACCCTGCTGCAGGCCAGCAATCAGCTCTTCGATTTCTTCGGTGGACTTTTGCGTACGCTGCGCCAGGCCGCGTACTTCATCGGCCACCACGGCGAAGCCGCGCCCGGCTTCACCCGCCCGCGCCGCCTCGATCGCCGCGTTCAGCGCCAGCAGGTTGGTCTGTTCTGCCACCGACTTGATCACGTCCATCACGCTGCCGATTTTCTGGCTTTCCTGTTGCAGCAGGCTCATGGCTTCAGTGGAGCGATGCATGTCCTGGGCCAGGCGCTCGATCTGGCCGATCGCTTCACCGACCACATGGTCGCCGGCGCGGGCCTGTTCGTCGGCACCGGTGGCGGCGTGCGAAGCCTGTTCGGCATTGCGCGCCACTTCTTGCACGGTGGCGGCCATTTCGTGCATGGCGGTGGCCACCTGGTCGGTTTCGACCTTCTGGCTATTGGCCCCGGCACTGGTCTGTTCGGTCACTGCCGACAGTTCTTCGGCAGCGCTGGCGATCTGGGTCACGCCGTCGCGGATGCCGCTGATCAGCTCGCGCAAGGTGGTGCCCATGCGCGCGATGCCTTGCTGCAGCACGCCCAATTCGTCGCGGCGGGTGACGCGCAGTTGCTGGGTCAGGTCGCCACTGGCGATCTTTTCCACCGCCAGCAGCGTTTCGCGCAACGGGCGGGTGATCTGCCGGGTGATCACCACCGCGCCCAGCACGCCGACCAGCAACGCCAGCAGCGTGGCGATGGCCTGGAGGCTGCGGGCCTGGCTGCTTTCGACATCGCGACGCTGCAGCTGGATCTGGTACAGCGCATCGCTGCGCTTGACGATATCGGCACCCTGTACGGTCATTTCCGCACGCGCGGTGGTGATGCTGGCGACCGCATCGCGGAACTGGCGTACGGCATCACGGTAGGCCCGTACCGCGCTTTCCAGTTGCTGCAGGCGTGTGCTTTCACCCGGCATCTGGCCTTTGAGGTTGTCGACATTGGCCAGTGCCGCATCCAGCTGGCGCAGGGCGGCCTGCTCGTTGCTGGCACTGTTGTCGGCAATGTAGCCGCGCACGTCGATGCGCACCTGCAGCAACTGCTGGCGCGCCTGGCTGATCAGTTGGTACTGGGCCAGGCGCACGCTGTCGGCTTCCGGGCGGGCCATGACTTCCTGGCTGAGCAGGTCCATGGCCTGGTCGGCGCCGGCGGCCGAGCTGTCCATGGTGCTACGCGCTGCGCGCGTGGCGTCGTAGCCTTGGCGCATCTTGTTCAGCGACAGCTTGTAGGCGCTGATGGTTTCCCCCAGCTCCCCCAGCAGCTTGACGTTCTCGGGGCTTTTGAAGGTACTGGCCAGGTAGGCCTGCTGCTTGCTGAAGGCGTTCAGCTTGGCCTGGGTGTTGGCGGCCGCGGCATCGTCGCCATTGGCGATCATGTACTGCAGGCGGGCCACGCGCAGGTCGGTCAGGTCTTTGTTCAACTGGCCGATGTCGCTCATCCAGTTGCTACGGTCGATCAGGCTGCCCAGGCTGGTCCAGCCAGTCAGGGCCAGCAGGCCGGTGAGGACAAGCACCAGGCCGAAGCCCAGGCCGAGTTTGAGGTTGACGCTGATGTTGGCAAACCAGCTGTTCATGCACGCACTCCAGAAATAGTTTTCGCTCTTTTGATGTTCGATCGCCAGGCGTTATTGTTCTGGATGCCCGCTGATTCATGCAGGGGTTATCGGCAATGCTGCGGGAAGCTGAAACGCTTTTTCAGCAAAAAAAAGCGTGCGGGTTTTTGTAGGCGCGGCCTTGCCGGTGCGCCGGACCGGTGGGAAAGGGCCGCGAAGCGGCCCCAGGGTTCCAGCGGTGACGCAGCAGCCTGTTGGCGAGGTGTCAGAGGCTACGGGCACTGAAGGTATCGCAGCGGTCCACTTCACCTTCGGCAAACCCGGTCTTGAACCAGCGCACGCGCTGGGCCGAGGTGCCATGGGTAAACGAGTCCGGCACTACACGGCCGCGCCCTTGCTGTTGCAGGCGGTCATCGCCAATGGCGTTGGCAGCGTTCAGCGCCTCCTCTACATCGCCCGGCTCCAGCCAGTTCAGGCGCTTCTGTGCCTGGTAGGCCCAGACACCCGCCAGGCAGTCCGCCTGCAGTTCCTGGCGTACCAGCAACCCATTGTCGCCCTCCATGCGCTGGCCACTGCGGCGGGCGGCGTCGACCTTGGCCGAAACCCCCAGCAAGGTCTGTACGTGGTGGCCAATTTCGTGGGCGATGACGTAGGCCTGGGCAAAGTCGCCGGCCGCGGCGAAACGGGTTTCCATTTCGCGGAAGAACGACATGTCCAGGTACACGCGCTGGTCGGCCGGGCAATAGAACGGCCCCACCGCCGCAGAGGCAGCGCCGCAGGCCGAATTGACCTGGCCACTGAACAGCACCAGCTTGGGGTCGCGGTACTGTTTGCCTGCTTCGGCGAACAATGCCTTCCAGGTGTCCTCGGTATCGCCCAGGATCGAGGCCACGAACTGGGCCTGTTCATCGTTGGCCGGCGGCGCCTTGGCGCCAGCACCGCTTGGCGCGGTCTGGGTCTGCTGCTGCTCCACCTGGCCGGCCAACTGGCCGAGGATCTGCAGCGGGTCCTGCCCGGTCAACCAGCCGATGCCGACGATCAGCAGGATCGCCCCCAGGCCCAGGCCCTTGCCGCCGCCAAAGCGCATGCCGCCCCCACCGCCACCTTCGCCCCGGGCATCGACTACGTTGTCGCTGCGTCGGCCTTTTCGCCATTCCATGAGTGCTCTCCCGAGCGTGAAACAAGAAGTGAAAGATTAGTTCACGACAGCAGCGGGTGTCAGGTCCAGGTGGTCATGCATAACCAAATGGATATGTTTGAGGTGCCTCATTTCAATATTCACCGCGCGCGACATGCCGGAAACTGTATGTAGGAGCGGGCTTGCCCGCGAAGGGTTCAATAAGCCCGCCTGTGCATCTCCATAATTCCAAGAGAGGAAACCGGCATGCCCGCCCAGGACAACAGCCGCTTCGTGATCCGTGATCGCAACTGGCACCCCAAAGCCCTCACCCCCGACTACAAGACCTCCGTTGCCCGCTCGCCGCGCCAGGCGCTGGTCAGCATTCCGCAGTCGATCAGCGAAACCACCGGCCCGGATTTTTCCCACCTGGGCTTCGGTGCCCATGACCATGACCTGCTGCTGAATTTCAACAACGGTGGCCTGCCGATCGGTGAGCGCATCATCGTTGCCGGCCGCGTTGTGGACCAGTACGGCAAGCCTGTGCCCAATACCCTGGTGGAAATGTGGCAAGCCAACGCCGGTGGCCGCTACCGCCACAAGAACGACCGCTACCTGGCACCGCTGGACCCCAACTTCGGCGGTGTCGGCCGCTGCCTGACCGACCGTGACGGCTACTACAGCTTCCGCACCATCAAGCCGGGCCCGTACCCGTGGCGCAACGGCCCGAACGACTGGCGCCCGGCGCACATCCACTTCGCCATCAGCGGCCCGTCGATCGCCACCAAGCTGATCACCCAGCTGTACTTCGAAGGCGACCCGCTGATCCCGATGTGCCCGATCGTCAAGTCGATCGCCAACCCGCAAGCTGTGCAGCAGTTGATTGCCAAGCTCGACATGAGCAACGCCAACCCGATGGACTGCCTGGCCTACCGCTTCGACATCGTGCTGCGCGGCCAGCGCAAGACCCACTTCGAAAACTGCTGAGGACCCCGCCATGCCAATCGAACTGCTGCCGGAAACCCCTTCGCAGACTGCCGGCCCCTACGTGCACATCGGCCTGGCCCTGGAAGCGGCCGGCAACCCTACCCGTGACCAGGAAATCTGGAACCGCCTGGCCAAGCCCGACGCCCCGGGTGAGCACATTCAGCTGATCGGCCATGTCTACGACGGCAACGGCCACCTGGTGCGCGACTCGTTCCTGGAAGTGTGGCAAGCCGATGCCAACGGCGAGTACCAGGATGCCTACAACCTGGAAAACGCGTTCAACAGCTTCGGCCGCACCGCCACCACCTTCGACGCCGGTGAGTGGACGCTGTACACGGTCAAGCCCGGCGTGGTGAACAATGCCGCTGGCGTACCGATGGCGCCGCACATCAACATCAGCCTGTTTGCCCGTGGCATCAACATCCACCTGCACACGCGCCTGTATTTCGATGATGAAGCGCCGCTCAATGCCAAGTGCCCGGTGCTCAACCTGATCGAGCAGCCGCAGCGCCGCGAGACGCTGATTGCCAAGCGTTGTGAAGTGGACGGGAAAACGGCGTATCGCTTTGATATCCGTATTCAGGGGGAAGGCGAGACGGTGTTCTTCGACTTCTGATGTAGACGTCGGGGCCGCCAAGCGGCCCCGATGCCTCAGCCTGCAACGGGTTTGAGGTCGAACGCACCGGCCTGATGTTGAAACAGCAGGCAATCGGCAGCCGCCGTGCAGCCACTTTCATGTATCAACCCGGCCGGCAGATTGTAATAGGCGCCTGCCGGATACTCGATGCGCTTGCCGTCGATCACCGCATAGAAGGTCCCCTTCAGCACGACCGTCGGCAGTGCCTGGCTGTGCTGGTGCAGGCCGTTGTCGGTGCCTTTGCTGAATTTCACATAGGCCGAGTAGGGCCCCTTGCCGAAGATATCGCCTTCAACGTTGGCGAAGCTGACAGCGCCATTGGTATTGGGCACGTCCTGCCAGTTCAAGGCCGTGTGGTCGGTGACTGAAACGAGTGGTTGTGCCGCGTTGGCGCCAACTGCCAAGGTGCCGAGTGCCAACGCTGCGATGAATGCCTGCACTGCTTTCATGATGGAGTACCTTTGTTGAGTGATGATCAACAAAAGGCTAACTCACCGTTCAGGGCACAAATACGGGCAGAACCAGCCATGACTTGTGTCAATCACGCACAAATCAGTATTCCCACCTCGCTTGTGAATAGTACCCCTGCACGTAATCCAGCAATGCTCGCACCTTGGGCGGCAGGTAGCGGCTCTGTGGATAAACCGCGTAAAGCGTGCGTGCTGGCAGTTTCCAGCCTTCCAGCACCGGTACCAGCCGCCCGTTCAGCAGGGCATCGTGGACGATGAAGCGGTCGAAGCTGGCGATGCCGAGGGCGCCTATGGCGGCAGCGCGCAGGGCCATCGGCGAATTCGCACTCAGGCGTCGGGGCATGAGTATGTCGCGCTGTTCGCCTTGGTTGTTGGTCAGTTGCAGGCGCTGTGGGTGCGGTAGCTGGCTATAGCCGAGCAGGGGGTGGCCAGTGAGTTCGTCGGGCGTAGCCGGTGTGCCGTGTCGCTGCAGATAACCCGGGGCTGCTACCAGCAACACCTCGCTGCCCGTCAGCCGGCGCGCCACCAGGCTGGAGTTCGGTAACTGGTCGGTGACTCGCAAGCAGACATCAATTTCCGCCTCGAGAAGGTCGACGAAGCGGTCGCTGCAGTGCAGCTCGATCTGCAACAGGGGATGGCGCTCGACGAAATCCGGTAGCCAGCGACCCAGCTCCAGTTCACCAAAGGCTGTGGCCACGCCCAGGCGCAAGGTGCCAGTGGGCTGTTGCTGATGCTCCGACAATTCCAGGCTCATCGCCTGCATCTGTTCGAGAATCTGCACGCAATGGCGATAGAACAATGCGCCGGCTTCGGTGAGGTGCAAGCGGCGCGTGGTTCGGGTGAGCAATTGCGCGCCGAGGTGGCGTTCAAGCTGCTTTACCTGGCGTGACAGGACGGTATGCGAGACCCCCGCCTGACTGGCAGCGGCGCTGAAACTGCCGAGATCGACCACCCGGCGGAAAGACTGCATGGCACTGAACTGGTCCATCGGCATCACTCTCCTGGCAAGCTGCGCTGGGGCCAGCCAGGCCCCAGTGCAGCGCGGATCAGCGCCGGACCAGCAGCACGCCGCTTTCCATATGGTGCGTGTACGGGAATTGATCGAACAGCGCGCAGCGTTCGATACGGTGGGTATCTTGCAGCTGAGCGATGTTCTGCGCCAGCGTTTCCGGGTTGCACGAGATGTACAGGATCCGCTCGAAACGCCGGGTCAACTCGCAGGTATCCGGGTCCATACCCGCACGCGGCGGGTCGACGAACACCGTACCGAAGTCATAGGCTTTCAGGTCAATGCCTTCCAGCCGGCGGAACGGCCG
Organism: Pseudomonas sp. NBRC 111127; assembly: GCF_001320345.1. NCBI lineage: Bacteria > Pseudomonadati > Pseudomonadota > Gammaproteobacteria > Pseudomonadales > Pseudomonadaceae > Pseudomonas > Pseudomonas sp. NBRC 111127. The sequence continues at coordinate 34,101 of NZ_BCBD01000036.1, forward strand.
CACCTCGTTCAGCGCCTGGGTCAGCTCTTCAGCCGACAAGCGCACCAGCCGCACGTTATCCACAGCGTTTTCGTCGAGGTTGCTCAACGCGGCATTGACCGACGTCTTGCTGATCTCGGTGGCCAGCACCTGGCGCACGCGGGTGGCCAGTGGCAGGGTGAAATTGCCGTTGCCGCAATACAGCTCCAGCAGGTCGTCCTCACGCTCGCCCATTGCCTCGAACGCCCAGCTCAGCATCTTCTGGTTCACGGCACCGTTAGGCTGGGTGAACGCGCCTTCTGGCTGGCGGTAGCTGAACACACGGCCAGCCACGTCGAGTTTTTCCACCGCGTAGTCGCGGCCGATCACCAGGCGTTTGCCTTTGGAGCGGCCAATCACGCTCACGCCCAGCGCCTCGGACAGCTGCCGTGCAGCCACTTCCCAGGCCTCGTCCAGCGGGCGGTGGTAGCACAGGGTAATCATGGCGTCGCCAGCCAGGGTGGTAAGGAACTCCACCTGGAACAGGCGGTTGCCCAGCGCTTCGCTGGCCTGCCAGGCTGCCTTCAGGCGCGGCATCAGTTCGTTGATGCGCAGGCTCGCAATCGGGAAGTCGTCGATCAGGATCGCCTTGTGCTTCTCGCCCGGGGCGAACATGGCGTAGTGGCGCTGGCCATCCTCGCGCCACAGGCGGAACTCGGCGCGCAGGCGGTAGTGCTCGCGTGGCGAGTCGAAAACAGCCGGCTCTGGTGCGCCGAACGGTGCCAGCAGCTCGCGCAGCCGGGCGACCTTGGCGTCCAGCTGGGTGGCGTAGGAGGAGGGGTCGAAAGCAGCACTCATGCGTTGAACCAGCCCAGCTTGATGACGAACAGGATGGAAAGGATCACCAGCGCCGGGTTCAGGTCGCGGTAGCGGCCGGAAATCAGCTTGACTGCAGTCCAGGCGATGAAGCCGAAGGCAATACCGTTGGCGATCGAGTAGGTCAGCGGCATGGCCAGGGCAGTCACCACCACCGGTGCGGCTTCGGTCACGTCGTCCCAGTTTATCTCCGCCAGGCCCGAGGCCATCAGCACCGCAACGAACAGCAGCGCCGGGGCCGTGGCGAAGGCCGGCACGCTGCCGGCCAACGGTGCGAAGAACAGCGCCAGCAGGAACAGTACGGCGACCACGATGGCCGTCAGGCCGGTACGGCCACCGGCGCTAACGCCGGCAGCGGATTCGATGTAGCTGGTGGTGGTCGAGGTGCCCAGCAGCGAACCGGCCATGGCCGCGGTGCTGTCAGCGATCAGCGCACGGCCCATTTTCGGCATGTGGCCGTCCTTGCCCATCAGCCCGGCGCGCTTGGCCACGCCAATCAGGGTGCCGGAGTTGTCGAACAGATCGACGAACAGGAAGGCGAAGATCACGCTTACCAGGCCCACATCCAGCGCGCCGGCGATATCCAGCTGCAGGAAGGTCGGGGCCAGCGATGGCGGCATGGAGACGATGCCGCCGAACGGCGTCACGCCCATCACGATCGCCGCGACGGTCACCGCCAGGATGCCGATCAGCACGGCGCCGCGCACTTTCAGTGCTTCCAGGCCGACAATCAGGAAGAAGCCCAGCGTGGCGAGAATCGGGGCCGGTTGCTTGAGGTCACCCAAGCCCACCAGGGTTGCCGGGTTATCGACGACGATGCCGGCATTATGCAGGGCGATCAGCGCCAGGAACAGGCCGATACCGGCAGCAATCGCCGAGCGCAGCGGCAGTGGGATGCTGTTCACGATCCATTCACGGATACGGAAGATCGACAGCAGGAAGAACATCACTGCCGACAGGAACACTGCACCCAATGCCACCTGCCAGGTGTGGCCCATGTGCAGCACCACGGTATAGGTGAAGAACGCGTTCAGGCCCATGCCCGGGGCCAGGGCGATCGGGTAGTTGGCGATCAGGCCCATGGTGGTGGAGCCGATGGCGGCTGCCAGGCAGGTGGCGACAAAGATCGCCCCCTTGTCCATGCCGGTCTCGCCGAGGATGCTCGGGTTGACGAACAGGATGTAGGCCATGGCCAGGAAGGTGGTGACGCCCGCAAGAATCTCGGTGCGCACGTTGGTGTTGTGTGCTTTTAGTTGAAACAGCCTTTCCAGCATTCCCGCTCCCAAGGCGCCCGGCGCCACGAATATATCGACCCCAACAGCAAAGCACAGACCGTACCGCTTGCCGTGGTTTTGTGTGGGGCGGAAAAAAGCCGCGCATCATACCAGCATGCTCGGCGGTGGCCTATGGCCGTTGGGGAATGGGTTCGCTGTAGCCTGTATTGGCCCTGTGGCCGGCAACCCATCAACCGCTGTGCAACCGATCCCGCTTGGCCAGTGTAGGGAACAGCTTTATCCACACCCCGGTCACCAGCAACGTGCCCACCCCACCCATCACCACTGCCGGCACTGTGCCAAACCAGTGCGCCGTTACCCCCGACTCGAACTCGCCGAGCTGATTTGAGGCACCAATGAACAGCCCGTTCACCGCGCTCACCCGCCCGCGCATCTCATCGGGGGTTTCCAGTTGCACGAACGAACTGCGGATGACCATGCTGATCATGTCTGCCGCGCCCAGTACCACCAGCACCGCCAGCGAAAACCAGAACGAGGTGGACAGGCCGAAGGCAATGGTGGCCACGCCAAAAATACCCACTGCGGTGAACATGGTCCGCCCGACATTGCGCTCGAATGGAAAACGCGCGAGCCACAGCGACATCAGCAACGCCCCCACCGCTGGCGCCGAGCGCAACAGGCCCAGGCCCAGCGGGCCAGTGAGCAGGATGTCCTTGGCGAACACCGGCAGCAGCGCCGTGGCACCGCCCAGCAGCACAGCGAACAGGTCCAGCGAAATGGCCCCAAGAATGTCCGGGCGGCTACGTATGAAGCGGATCCCTGCCAGCAGCGACTCGATGCTCGCACGCCCACGCTGGGTAACCTGGCCGCGTGCCTGCAGGCTCAGGGTCAGGATGCAGGCGATGGCGTACAGGGCCACCGTCGGGCCATACACCCAGATGCTGCCAAAGGCGTACAGAAAACCGCCCACCGCCGGGGCGACGATGGTCGCCGACTGGGTGGCCGAGGCCGAAGCGGCCACCGCCCGTGGGAACAGCCCTGGCGGTACCACGTTGGGTAGCAGCGCCTGGGTGGCTGGCATTTCGAACGAGCGCGTGGCGCCCAGCAGGAAGGCCAGGGCAAAAATCAGTTCCCGGGTAACGTTGTCGGTGGCGCTGCCCACGGCCAGCGCCAGGGCAATCAGCCCCTGCAGGCTCTGGCACAGCGCTGCGACCTTGCGCCTGTCATAGCGGTCGGCGACATGCCCGGTGTGCAGCATGAACAGCACCCGAGGGGCGAATTCGACCAGGCCTACCAGGCCCAGGTCGAGAACATTGCCGGTCAATTGGTAGAGGTGCCAGCCAATGGCCACGGTGAGCATCTGGAAGCCACTGGCGGTGAATACACGGGCCAGCCAGAAGGCCAGAAACGGGCGGTGTTGGCGCAACAACTGCGGTGCGGAATCGGACATCGGAACCCTGGGGCCTCGGCGCAGTGGAGGGGGGCGCAGCGTATCATCTGTTTGTAACAAACAGTTACTGTTTGCCCGGGTCGGCACTTTTTCGCGCGTCATGAAAGCCGGTGGGGCAACCGGTCACGCGGCAATCCACCGCACGGCCCAACCGTGCATTCAGGACTATGCTTCCTAGCAGTCGTTGATCTGGATCAATCGTTCCAGAACTAACGAATGGGCCCGATGGGCCGGAATCCCTGCGATCGAACAGAACAATTCCAACGCGCCGTACTCGACCCAGTGGGGGCAGTGGGCGACGGTGCCACGAGCCCGTACGCCGGATTATCTGAAGAGGAAGCACCATGTTCGGAATAGAAGCCTTAGAGCTCGCCCGAATGCAGTTCGCCTTTACCGTGTCGTTCCACATCCTGTTCCCGGCCATTACCATTGGCCTCGCCAGCTACCTGGCGGTGCTCGAAGGCCTGTGGTTGCGCACCCACAACCAGGTCTACCGCGACCTCTACCATTTCTGGTCGAAGATCTTTGCAGTGAACTTCGGCATGGGGGTGGTCTCGGGGTTGGTCATGGCTTACCAGTTCGGTACCAACTGGAGCCGCTTCTCCGACTTCGCCGGCGCGGTTACCGGCCCACTGCTCACCTACGAGGTGCTCACCGCCTTCTTCCTCGAAGCCGGTTTCCTCGGGGTCATGCTGTTCGGCTGGAATCGTGTGGGCAGAGGGCTGCACTTCTTCTCCACGCTGATGGTGGCATTGGGTACGCTGGTGTCCACGTTCTGGATCTTGGCCTCCAACAGCTGGATGCAAACCCCGCAGGGCCACGAGATCATCGATGGCCGGGTAGTGCCGGTAGACTGGCTGGCCGTGGTGTTCAACCCGTCGTTCCCGTACCGCCTGATGCACATGGCCACGGCCGCGTTCGTGTCCACCGCGTTCTTCGTCGGCGCCTCGGCGGCCTGGCACCTGCTGCGCGGGCGGGACAACCCGGCGGTGCGCAAGATGCTGTCGATGGCCATGTGGATGGCACTGATCGTCGCCCCGATCCAGGCGGTGATCGGCGACTTCCACGGCCTCAACACGCTCAAGCACCAACCGGTGAAGATCGCCGCGATCGAAGGCCACTGGGAGAACGTGCCCGGTGAGCCGACGCCGCTGATCCTTTTCGGCATTCCTGACATGCAGGCCGAAACCACCCGCTTCAAGCTTGAGATCCCGGCGCTTGGCAGCCTGATCCTGACCCACAGCCTGGACAAGCAGGTGCCGGCGATGAAGGACTTCCCGCCAGAAGACCGGCCCAACTCGACCATCGTGTTCTGGTCGTTCCGCATCATGGTCGGCCTGGGCCTGCTGATGATCATCGTTGGCTTGTGGAGCCTCTGGCTACGCAAGCGAGGCACGCTGTACACCTCGCGGCCGTTCCTGCACATGGCAGTGTGGATGGGGCCCTCCGGCCTGGTGGCGCTGCTGGCCGGCTGGTTCACCACTGAAATTGGCCGTCAGCCCTGGGTGGTTTACGGCCTGCTGCGCACCGCAGACGGGGTGTCCAACCACAGCTATGCGCAGCTTGGCTTTACCCTGGTGGCGTTCGTGGTGGTGTATTTCGCCCTGTTCGGCACCGGCCTTGGCTACATGCTGCGCCTGGTGCGCAAGGGCCCGCAGACCGGTGAGGGAGATGAAATCAACCCGGGTGGCCCCGGCACCAAACGCACCCCGGCGCGGCCGCTGTCCGCCGCCGATGATGGCCACGAGGCCAACACCGCCAGCCTGAACAAGGGGAACTGAGCCATGGGTATCGACCTTCCGCTGATCTGGGCGGTGATCATCATCTTCGGCGTGATGATGTACGTAGTGATGGATGGTTTCGACCTGGGCATCGGCATGCTTTTCCCGTTCGTGAAGGGCGAGCATGACCGTGATGTGATGATGAACACCGTCGCCCCGGTGTGGGACGGCAACGAAACCTGGCTGGTGCTCGGGGGGGCCGGGCTGTTCGGGGCCTTCCCGATGGCCTACTCGGTGGTGCTGGAAGCGTTGTACTTGCCGTTGATCCTGATGCTGATCGGCTTGATCTTCCGGGGGGTGGCCTTTGAATTCCGCTTCAAGGCCACCGCCCGCAAGCGGCACATCTGGGACAAGGCATTCATCTGGGGTTCGCTGATCGCCACCTTCTTCCAGGGGGTGGCGCTGGGCGCGTTCCTGGAAGGGTTCAAGGTGGTCGACCGGCATTTTGCCGGGGGCACCCTCGACTGGTTGACCCCGTTCAGCCTGTTCTGCGGGGTGGGGCTGATCGTGGCCTACACGCTGCTGGGTTGCACCTGGTTGATCATGAAAACCGAAGGGCCGCTGCAGCAGAAAATGCACGAAATCGCCCGGCCCTTGGCGCTGGTGCTGCTGGTGGTGATCGGTATCGTCAGCCTGTGGACGCCGATTGCCTACCCGCAGATCGCCGACCGCTGGTTCAGCATGCCTAACCTGCTGTGGTTCATGCCGGTGCCGTTGCTGGTGCTGGTAACGTTCTATGGCTTGCTCAAGGCCGTGGCCCGCAACGCGCACTACACGCCGTTCCTGCTCACGCTGGTGCTGATATTCCTTGGCTACAGCGGCTTGGGCATCAGCCTGTGGCCGAACATCATCCCGCCGTCGATCTCGATCTGGGATGCCGCAGCGCCAGCACAAAGCCAGGGCTTCATGCTGGTTGGCACCCTGTTCATCCTGCCGTTCATCCTCGGGTATACCTTCTGGAGCTACTACGTGTTCCGCGGCAAAGTGACCCATGACGACGGCTATCACTAGGAGGCCCGCATGATGGCTGGCAAGCATGGCCTGGAAGAGAAGAAACCGCTGTGGCAGCGGCTGGGTTGGCTGGTGCTGATCTGGGCGTTGAGCGTGGCCGCACTGGGTGTGGCGGCCTGGGTGATGCGCTTGTTCATGGGGGCTGCGGGCCTGACCACCCATTGAGGTAAGCCTGCTTTGGCCCTATCGCCGGCAAGCCAGCTCCCACAGGGTCGCATCTGCCTCGAGCCTTGTACAGTACCTGTGGGAGCCGGCTTGCCGGCGATAGGGCCGATACAGGCTTACTTGCGCGCTTTGAGGATTACAAACTTGGGCGTAGCCGCTACCTGCGCGACCCCACGGAACAACCGCGCCAGCTTGCTGTGATAGCCCAAGTGGCGGTTGCCCACGAC